>NZ_AUKV01000016.1:0-235018 GCF_000424945.1 Streptomyces sp. 142MFCol3.1 | reverse complement strand
GCAGCCGCGCGTTCGCCCTGATGCTGGTGATCACCGGAGCCGCCGGGCTGCTCGCCGCCTGGGTCATCACGATCGACAAGTTCAAACTGCTGGAGAACCCGAACTTCGTGCCCGGGTGCAGCCTGAACCCGGTCGTCTCCTGCGGCAACATCATGAAGAGCGAGCAGGCCTCCGCCTTCGGGTTCCCCAACCCGATGCTGGGACTGGTGACGTACGGCATCGTCGTCTGCGTCGGCATGAGCCTGCTCGCCCGCGCGACCTTCCCGCGCTGGTACTGGCTCACCTTCAACGCCGGCACGCTCTTCGGCGTCGGATTCTGCACCTGGCTGCAGTTCCAGTCGCTCTACCGCATCAACGCGCTCTGCCTGTGGTGCAGCCTCGCCTGGGTCGCCACGATCATCATGTTCTGGTACGTGACGTCGTTCAACGTACGCAATGGATTTCTGCCCGCGCCCGCCTGGCTCCGGCAATTCCTCGGGGAGTTCACCTGGGTCCTGCCGCTGCTGCACATCGGCATCATCGGCATGCTGATCCTGACCCGATGGTGGGATTTCTGGACGAGCTGACTATTGCGTCCGTCGGCGGAATCTTGAACTGGGGGCGTTCTCGGCATCGTTGAGCGGTACGGACGCTGAACCCGCCGAACCCTGAAAGGGCCGTACCTGAGATGAAACCGACCACACGAGGAACTCTGGCCGCCGTCATGACCGGCGTCGTGGCGGCGGTGGGCGCCGCCGCCGCGGCCCCCGCCGTCGCGGCCGGCACGGTCCCGGTCCCCGTACCTCTGGAAGGTGTCGAGAACGCCCTCGACCTGCCTGCTCCCAAGATCTCCGGGCAATTGCCGCTGCCGACGCCCGGCAGTCCCGAGGGCCCGCGGTACACCGAGGGACGGCTGATCCCCGAGGGTGCCCTGCCGCAGCTGCCGTTCAGCGGCGGACTGCCCGGCGCGGACGTCCGTACGCCCCTCCCGCACGTCCTCGGCGACGGCTTCGAGCACGTCGGCGTCGACGCGCCCGCGGCGGGCCTGCGGACGCTGACCCCCGGACTGTCCCTGGACGCCCCGCTCGGTCCCCCGAACCCCGGCCACCTCGGGCTCCCGGACACCCAGCTCCCCCAGGCAGCCGTGCTCACACCGCTGCTCACGACGGCTCCCGGCGCGAACGTGGAGGCGGGGTCGGGCTCCTAGGGGTTTCGTCCTCCTAGGGGTTTCGTCTGGATCAGCCCGGGGCCGCGACGCCCGGCACGGCAGCCCGCCGCGTTGCCGGACCACTCGAGCACGCCCAGTCACCCTTTCCGAGCTGGGCTTTCGACGCGTCCACCGCCGTACGGCCGAAGGAGCGGCAAGAAATTCGTTACGGCGCCCGGCCCGCCCAGGACTAGCCTGCCGGGCATGCCGACCGACGAACCGACCGACCTTCCCACCGACCGGCCCACCGACCTGCCGAGCGGTCGGAGCGGCCTGCCCGAGCTGCCGGACCCCGCCGAACTCGCCAGGCTGGTCGGCCTGTTCGCCGAGGAGAAGCGGGTGCGCGCCTTCGCCGCGGTGGCCCTCGGGGCGGACGACCCGACACAGGTCAGGGAGCGGGCGGGACTCTCCCCGAAGGACACCGCCGTCGCCCTGCGACGCCTTTGCGACCAGGGCTTCGTCGCCGAGGCAGACGGACGTCTGGGCGTCGCCTACCAGCGATTCAGGGAACTCGCACGCGCCGCCCGCCCGCGCACGACGGCCACCGAGGACCACGGCTCGCAGGACGAGCGGTCCGAGAGGGTGCTGCGGACCTTCGTGCGCGACGGCCGCCTGGTCCGGCTGCCGTCGCAGTGGGAGCGCAAGCTGGTCGTGCTGCGGCACATCGCGGAGCGGACCTTCGAGCCGGGTGTCGAGTACCCGGAGCGGACCGTCAACGAGAAGCTCCGCGCCTGGTGCGAGGACGCCCCCGTCGACCATGTGACCTTGCGGCGCTACCTCGTGGACCTGCATCACCTGCAACGCCAGTACGGCTTCTACTGGCGGCCCGCGGCGACGGCATGAGTGCCCGCGGGCCGGGTGCTCAGCCCAGCCGGCGCACGGGCTCGCCGGCCAGGAACGCCTGGATGTCCTCGACCGCCGCGCCGTAGTACGTCTCGTAGTTGGCCCGCGAAACATAGCCGAGGTGCGGGGTCGCCAGCAGACGGGGCCGGAGCGTCCGGATGCGGGGCGGCGCCCGGGAAGCCACGGCGGTCCCTCTCGCCGCATGGCAGTATCTGGGCTCCATGAGTGCGTCCCCGGCAGTACGGAGCCTGCGCGCGGCGGTGTTCGCCGTGCTGTGCGTGCTGCTTGCCGCCGGGGGACACGCACTGGCCACGGGACAGGCACCGCCGCTCCGGGCGGACGGTGCCGGGGTCCTCGTCGTCTTCGCCACCGCCTGTCTGCTGGGCGGCCGGGAACGGTCGCTGCTCGGGATCGGCGGCGGGATGCTGGCCGCGCAGGCCGGACTCCACTTCGGGTTCGAGGCGGCCCGGCCGCGCACGGCGATGACCATGCACGGGGCGCACATGACGCACACGCACGCCATGACGGCGCACGCCACCGCCGCACATCTGGCCGCGGCCCTGCTGGTGACCTGGTGGATGCGGCGCGGTGAGGCCGCGCTGTGGACCCTGCTGCGGTGGGCCGTGACGCTCGTCCCGGGTCTCGTCGCGTGGTGGCGGGTACGGACGGGTACTTCCTCCGCACCGGCGCGCCGGGGTGCCGTACGCCCCCGGTCGGTGCCGGCGCGGCCGCTGCGGCAGGTGCTGCTGCGGCACGCCGTCTCCCGTCGGGGACCGCCGGCCGGGCTCGCGTACACGACCTGACCGCGTTCCACACCAGTACGGAGTCCCCTGATGTCCGCGATGAGCACCACCCTGCGCCGCGCCGGCGTCGTCGCCGCCCTGAGCACCGCCGGAGTCCTGACCGCGGCGGGTGCCGCCTTCGCGCATGTGACGGTCCACCCCGAGAGCTATCCCAAGGGCGCCACGGACGGTGTCCTGACCTTCCGCGTCCCCAATGAGGAGGACACCGCCAGCACCACGAAGGTGCAGGTGTTCCTGCCCACCGACCACCCCGTCCTGGGCGTCCTGGTCACTCCGCAGGCGGGCTGGACCGCCAAGGTGACGACCACCAGGCTGAAGAAGCCGATCAAGACGGACGACGGCACGATCACCGACGCCGTCTCGGAGATCACCTGGACCGGCGGCCGGATCCGGCACGGCGAGTTCCAGGACTTCGACGTCGCCTTCGGCCAACTGCCGGGCGACACCGACCAGTTGACCTTCAAGACCCTGCAGACCTACTCGGACGGCAAGGTGGTCCGCTGGATCGAGGAGACACCGAAGGGCGGCGACGAGCCGGAGAGCCCGGCGCCGCTGCTCTCGCTCACCGCCGAGAGCGCGGGCGGAGCGGGCTCCGGTGAGGGGTCGTCCTCGGCCTCCTCGTCGGCGCCGGCGTCGGAGTCGACCGCCAAGGCCTCACCCGCGAGCGAAAAGAGCAGTGACTCGACCGCTCGCGGCCTGGGTGTCGCCGGGCTGGTCGTGGGTGTCCTCGGGCTGCTCGCCGCCGGGTTCGCCCTCGCCCGCGGCCGGAACGCACGCTCCTAGCCGCCGCGCGGCGCCCGCGGCCGTAACGCGCGCGTCCGCCCACGGCGCGGCAGCCGCCCCGCCGGTTCCGGCCGGTGGGGCGGCGGATCGGTGCCAGTTCCCGTCGGCGGGGCGGACCGCCCGGCGTTGCTCGACCTTGACGAGCCGCCAGTACGCCACGGCCGCCGCCCGGACGACGACGAACAGGCCGACGATGATGTAGCCGATGGTGTACGCCGCGCGCCCGCGCGGGTAACGCCCGCGCGGGTATCGAAGATCACAAACGGCTGCCCGCCGCGCGGGACCGCCCGACCCGGGTGCGGGACACGTCCGGCCGGCCGGCGGAGCGGCCCTTCGACAAGGCCCGTGCCCCGGGCGCCTGGGGCGGGCCGGGGCCACGGGGTCACGAAGCCGTCCTGAGTAGGGTCACCTGCTGTCGAGCTGTCGAGCTGTCGAGCTGTCGAGCTGTCGAGCTGTCGAGCTGTCGAGGTGTCTGGGGGCTCAGTCCTGTGTGGTTCAGTCCTGCGTGGGTGACTTCTTGCGGCGGACGAGGACCACCGCGGCGCCGCCGATGACGACGAGGGCGATGGCGATGCCCGCGATGACGGGCGTCGCGTTCGAACTGCCGGTCTCGGCGAGATCGCTGTCGCCGGCGGACGTGCCGCCCACCGAGGCAGGGCTCGGCTCACTGACCGTCTGGGTCGAGATGTCGTTCGCGCTGCCCTGGGTCTTGCAGTCGAGGACGCCCTTGAACCGCTTCTGGAAGCCGTTCGGACCGGTGATCGTGAAGTCGTACGCCTGGTCCTCCTGGAGCGGAATGGTCACCGTCCCGGACGCCCCCGCCCCGATGGTGTGCTCGCTCCCCATCAGCTCGAAGGTGAACGGCTCGTCGCCCTCATTGCGCGCCGTGATGTCCACGCCGCCCTCGGCGCAGTTCTTCTCGGCGGACAGAGCGGGTATGGCGCCCTTCGCGGCCCAGCCGGCGGTCGCCGTCGCGGAGACCGTCGACTCGCTGGAGCCCGCGAGGATCTGTGTCTGACTGCGGGTCTCGGAGGTGAAAGCGCGGCCGACCGGCACGGTCGTGGAGGCCTGCACCGTCAGCGCGGCCGCACCGTCCGCGCTGTCCTTCGGTACGTCGAAGTAGACGTGGCCGCCGTCGACGGCGGACGTCACCGGCTTGCCGTCCTTGTCGACGATCTCCACGCCCGCGGCCGCGGCGTCCGCCGGGGGCGCCACCGTCACGCTGTCCGCGTTGGTGTGCACCGTGACCGGGCCGAGCCGCTCGCCGGCATGGCCGGAGACCGCGGGCGGGGTGAGGGTCAGCGAGGCCTTGGGCTCGGGGAGATCTCGCGCGCTCTTCTGAAGGTAGTCCGCGAGTTTCTGCGCCCCGGGATCGGCCGCGTCCACGTCGGCGCCGTCCGAGTACCGCCAGATGGCCACCTGCGTACCGGCGGCCGCGTCCTTCTCCGTGAGGTTCGCGACACCGGCCTTCGCGGCGAGGGCCGCGAGGTCGTTCACCTGCGGGTAGGAGTTCTGCAGGATCCAGCGGATCTTGCCCGCGTCCTTGTTGGCGCCCAACGACGTGCCGCTCCAGGGCGTCTCCTGGTACTTGGCGTCCCGCTGGGTCGGGTTGTGGAGGTCGACGCAGTAGGTCTGCAGCATGCCGCCGTCGTCGACGGACATCTCGAACAGACCCGCGGAGACCCACGAGTCCTCGCCGTGATCGTGGATGACGGCGGAGCCGTAGGTCTTCAGGTCGCCGATGGTGGCGGTCGCACCACCCGGGCTCTGCGGGGTCTCGTCGGCGGCGGCCGTGCCGGCGGTGGCGAGCGCCCCCGCGGCGACGAGACCCGACACCAACGTCGCGGCGGTGAGACGGGCTGTCACCCGCCTGCGCGCGAACGACGCAGAGAACGAACGAAACACAGAATTCCCCTTCGCGCAGGACCCGTTGATGTGGGGGACGGTCCCGCCAGCAGAATCAGAAGCCCCGTGAGCTATGCCCGGCATCCTAAAGACGCGGCGCACCACGCTCCCCGGTCATTCCATCCGATAACCGATCCGACTCGGAATCGTTATCCCTCACCTGCTTGTGAGCTGCGCTTATCGACAAATCCACGATGGCGGATCGGTTCGAATTCGCCGATAAGGCGCAGTTCGGTCAGATCGCGCGATCCTTTGACGTCACGTCACTCCGACAGGCTCGGGGCGCTGTTGGGAGGTCGCGTCCGCAGAGGTGGGTGGGGGTGTCTCCCAACTCGGTTCAGGCTGGGGCGGCGAGACCGGTCCCGTGTCGCCCTTCGGCGGCCGGCGGAAGGCCGATGTGCCACGTGACAGGTCGTGTCCGATCGCCGTCGCCTCGACGTCCGCGGACGTCCAGCTCTGGCCGTCCCGCGTCTCCGTACGGACCTTCAACCGCCCCTGGACGAGGACCGGATCCCCCACGGACACGGACGCCCCCACGTTCGTCGCGAGGGACTTCTTCGCCCACACCGTGAAGAAATTGGTGTGCCCGTCGACCCACTGGTTCTTCTCGCGGTCCCAGTAACGCGAGGTGACCGCCAGCCGGAACCGGGCCGACGCCCCGGTCGACGCCTCCCGGTAGACCGGTTGCGTCGCGACGTTCCCCACCACGCACACCGTCGTCTCGTTCATGCCCGAACCCCTCTCCCGTGCGAATGCGTCCGACGCGGCGACCGCTGCGCTGCTGCGGTCGCCGCGAGTTCAGACTGCCTGCGCCGGGCCGGGCCCGCCGGGCCCTGTGGGCCACCGGCCGATTGTGGACAACCGTCTCACCCGAAGGAGCGGCAGCCGTCCGACACGATGCCGCTACCCGACGGAGGCCGGCGCCGCCCCCGTCACCCGCCCGTACTCCTCCCGGACCTCCCGATACCGCAACAACTCCGCGGCCAGGGGATCGAGCACACGGGCCCTGCCGCATGCGGTGGCCGCCTCGCGCAGCCGCCGTTCCGCCTCCTGCCCGTAGCGCCGGGCCGGTCCACGGGCCGCCATTCTGCTGCCCCACTCGACGAGCGGACCTCCGACGATGCCCGCCACCATCAGCAGCACCGGCACCCCGAGGTTCGGCGCCATCACCCCGACGATCTGCGCCACCAGCCACAGTCCGCCGACGATCTGGAGGATCGTCATCGACGCCTGCGCGAGCACGGCGACCGGCCACCAGCCGGGCCGCGGCGGACGCCTCGCCGGAGTCGTGGCGCGCACCGCCATCTCGTCCAGGGCCTCGGGCAGCCCCTGCGCCCCTCGCACGGCGGCCTCGCGCACCGCCAGGGACCAGGGGGCGGGCAGTCCGTACGCCGCCCGGTCCGCGACCACCCGTACGGCCTGCTCCACGCGCTGGCGTGCCGTGGCCTCCTCGTCGGCGGGGTCCCGCACCGGCAGACGCGCCGTCTGGGGATCGCGGCGTTCCTGCGTCCACCGCCACAGGCGCAGCCAGGGCGTGCCGCAGGCGCGGTTGGCGTTGCGGCGCCAGGCGCGCTCGGCCGCCTCCCCGGCCGCGACGGCGCCCACCGCGTCCGCGAGCCGGTCCGAGAACTCGTCGCGGGCCTCCTCGCTGAGCCCGACGCGCCGACCGGTCACGTACGCCGGGCGCAGCTGCGTGGCGGTCGCGTCGACATCGGCCGAGATCCGGCGCCCGGGCGCGTTGCGCCGGGTCACGAACTGGCCGAGGACCTCCCGCAGTTCCCCGACGCCGTCCCCGGTGAGCGCGGACAGCGCGAGCACGGTCGCGCCCGGTTCGCCGTGCTCGCCGAGCGCGATGCCGTCCTCGTCGAGCAGCCGCCGCAGGTCGTCCAGGACCTGGTGGGCGGCCTCCCCGGGCAGCCGGTCCACCTGGTTGAGCACGACGAACATGACCTCGGCGTGTCCGGCCATGGGCCGCAGGTAGCGCTCGTGGATGACGGCGTCCGCGTACTTCTCGGGATCCACCACCCAGATGACCGCGTCGACGAGCTTCAGGACGCGGTCGACCTGCTCGCGGTGCTGGACGGCGGCGGAATCGTGGTCGGGCAGATCGACCAGGACGAGACCGCGCAGCTGCGCCTCGGCCTCCGGGCTCTGCAACGGCCGCCTGCGGAGCCGGCCCGGGATGCCGAGCCGGTCGATGAGGGTGGCCGCGCCGTCGCTCCAACTGCACGCGATGGGCGCCGCGGTGGTCGGCCGGCGGACGCCGGTCTCCGAAATCGCCACGCCCGCCAGCGCGTTGAACAGCTGGGACTTGCCGCTGCCCGTCGCCCCGGCGATGGCCACGACGGTGTGCTGCCCGGACAGCTTGCGGCGCGCCGCGGCCTCGTCGAGGACCCGGCCGGCCTCCGCGAGGGTTTCGCTGTCGAGCCGCGCCCGCGATACGCCCACGAGTTCACGCAGCGCGTCCAGACGCGCGCGCAGCGGGGCGTCGTACGAGAGCGGTGCCGGCGGGGCCTGCGCGGCGGGTCTGGTGTCCGGAGCGGGCGGTTCCCCTCCGGTGGCCGGCTCCGTCACGCGCCGTGCGATGAGCCCGTCGTCCCAGACCGCGTCGCCGTCCGCGCGCGCGGACTCGTCGTCGCCGTTCACGCGCGCGTGCCCGTCGCCTTCACCGGCCGGGGCGCCCTGGGGGAGTCCGGCCCCGTAGGGCTTCCCGGCTCCGGGGCCCCTGCGGAACCGGCCCTCGGCGGCAGCCGCCTCCTTGCGGGCCGCCCGTCGCTCCTTGAGGAGGCCGGTGCTCTTCCGGCGCGCGTCCTCGGAGGGGGCGTCGTCCCCGGCGGCGCCCGCGGAGCGCTCGTCGCCCGCGCGGTTCCGGCCCGGTCGGCCGCCGCCCTCAAAGGGCGCGTCCCCGGACCGGACGCCTCCGGACGGGGCGGCCTCGGTACGGGTGTCGGCCCGGGTGTCCTGGGAACGGCCCTCCTGAGTCCCCCTGTCTTCGGACCGGGCCTCTCGCGGATTCCGGCCCTCGGAACGGGCCGGTGAGTGCTCAGTACCTCCGGGGCGTGCCTCGTCGGACCGGGCCCTCGCGGGGAGGGCGTCCGCGGACCGGGCCTCTCCGGACCGGGCGTCTGCCGGACGGGCGTCCTCGCCCCGGCCCTGCGGCGTACCGCCGCCCGCGGACCGCTCGTCCCGTGGGCGCCCTTCCTGCGGCCCGGCCTCCGCGGGGCGGCCCTCTCGCTCGGGCCCCCGCGTGCCACGTCCCTCGTCGTCGTGCGCGTCCCCGTCGTGCCCGCCGGTGGGACGACCGCCCCCGAGGCGGCCGTCCCCGGGGCGTTCGTCGCCGGGGCGCTCCTGACCGTGCGTGGCCTCCCCGCGGGGAGTGTCTCCGCGCGGCTCGTCCCCGTGCGGGTTGTCTCCGTGCGGGTTGTCTCCGGGACGGTCGGCGTGATCCGTGTGGTCAGTGACGGCAGTCACCGCGGTCACCTCTCCTTCTGCAGTACGGACAGCGCGGCGATGAGTTCGGCCTGGGGTTCCGCGTGGACGTCGAGTGCGTCGAGCGGCGCGAGACGGCGTTCGCGCTCGTTGTTCAGGGTCCTGTCGAGGTAGTCCGTCAGCAGCCGGCCGCCCCGGTCGCGCAGCCGCAACGCGCGGTGGGCGCCGATCCGCTCCGCGAGCCCCTCGCCCGCGTTCCGCGCCCGGCGACCGCCCAGGAGCGCGGTGGCGACCAGCGCGGCCACCATCTCGGTGTCGGGCGCGGCGCTCTTCTCGAGGCCGCGCACCTCCTCCTCCGCGTACTCCTCCATGACGCGCCGCCAGCGCCGTACGGCCATCCCGATCCGGTGCTCGGCGCTCTCCAGCGTCGGGTCGCGGTCCATCAGGCCCGGGGCCTGCGCGCCCGGTTCGCGCCGCCACACCTCGTCGACGCGCTCGTCGGCCGCCGTGACCGAGCACAGCAGCAGCGCGCTCAGGCTCTCGACCAGGGAGTCGAGCAGCTCGCCGGCGGTGCAGTCCAGGGGAAAGGCGCGCCACCTCTTGAGCGCACCCCCGGAGAGCACGGCGCCGGCCTGCAAACGGCCCTTCACGCGCGCGTGTTCGCTGTCGTACGCACTCTCGACGGCCGAGGTGAGCCGCAGCGCCGCGGCGTACTGCGCGGCTGCCGCACCGGCCAGTTCGGGCATCCGCCTCATCAGCGAGTCGAGCACTCCCTGCGCCGTGCGGGCCATCGCCTCGTGGCGGGCCACCGGCTCCTGCGCGCGGTGCAGGAGCCACGTACGCAGCGGCGCGACGGCGGTGGCGGGCAGCAGACCGCCGCCCCACGCGGACTCCGGCAGTTCGGGCACGGTGAAGCGGGGCACCTCGCCGAGCCCGGCCTTGGTGAGCAGGGCGCCGTACTGCCGCGAGACCTCCGACACCACCTGGTGGGGCACCCGGTCGAGCACGGTGACCAGGGTCGCCTTGTTCTCCTTGGCCGTGCGCAGCATGTGCCACGGCACGGCATCGGCGTACCGGGCGGCCGTAGTGACCATGACCCAGATGTCGGCCGCGCAGATCAGCTCGGCCGCGAGCACACGATTGTCGGCGACCAGGGAGTCGATGTCCGGGGCGTCGAGCAGGGCGAGGTTGCGGGGGAGCGTGTCGGCGGTCTCGATGCGCAGCACCGGCTCCATGGACTGCCCGGAGAGCCCGGGAAGATCGTCGCCCGGCTCCTGATGGGGTTTCCACACGCGCGTGAGCTGGGGCAGCACGCGCATCCCGCTGAACCAGTGATGGTCTTCGGGATGGCATACGAGCACCGGGGTGCGGGTCGTCGGCCGCAGCACCCCCGCCTCGCTGACACGCCGTCCGACAAGGGAGTTGACGAGAGTCGACTTGCCCGCGCCGGTCGATCCACCGATCACGGCGAGAAGCGGTGCTTCGGGCTGTCTCAGCCGGGGCACCAAATAGTCGTCGAGCTGTGCGAGCAGTTCGTCGCGGTTGGCACGCGCGCGGGGAGCCCCCGCCAGGGGCAGCGGAAAGCGTGCGGCGGCGACACGGTCGCGCAGGGCGGAGAGTGCGTCGAGCAGCTGAGGCCGTACGTCCAAGGTCACCACATGCGAAGAATGCCCAATTTTGGCGGCATTCTGAAGCATATGGGTGCGTCTGCGCGCCGACAGGACACACGGGGCGGAAGGGATGACTGGGGCGCAGGCATAACGAGTGCACAACACCCGATGCGCGAGGCGCCAAAAGCGGTGCACGATTCGTACCCGCCTGCGATTATCGGGACCGCTTCACTGAACCTCCACATCGAGCCACGGAGGCGAAGCGCGAGGGACAAGGAGGCGGGAGCCCTATCCTTGTGCCCGGCAAGGTCAAGGATCAGCCCACACCCGGGCACCGCGACACAGGCCACCACACCCGGCCCCCGTAGCTCAGTGGATAGAGCAGGCGCCTTCTAAGCGCTTGGCCGCAGGTTCGAGTCCTGCCGGGGGCGCCATGCTGCTCAGACCTGCGGATTCGCGGTTCGATCAAGCGCTCGGGACGGTGACTCAACCGCTTCCTCGAGCCCGGGCCAAGCGCCTGTGGTCACTTTCGCCCACCTCTCCGGCACCACACCCATGAGCGCGCCGCGTGCGCCGCGACGGCCGACCTGACGGAGCGGACCCGGGGCCGGCCCGCGCGGGGACGAACGGTGGAACCGTCTCTCCGGCGCGATCACGAATTTCCGCGAGGTCATCGCCCGGATGGCGGTCATCGAGGACGACACGCCGGCGCGATCCGACTCCGACGCCTGCCCGGGGCGAGACCGGGCCCTCGGACGTCCGGGCGCCCCCGCGTGTCGTCGACCCCGCGTGTCGACGACCCGGAGTGCGGCACGGCGCGGACGCTCCGACGGTCTGGACGTTCCGGCGGTGCGTGCCGGAACGGCGCGGTACTTGCACGCCGCTTGCCGAAAGGAGCTGCGGGCCTTGTGCGCTGACGGTGGCTCAGGGGCGGGAGCGGCCCTTCCACTCGGCGCGTGCCGGCCCGCCCCGAGTCGGCCCGAGTCTCTGTGTACGACCGGGTCCCTGCGTACGACGGGGTCCCTGCGTACGACGGCGTCCGTGCGTGCGGGGGTGTCCCTGGGAACGGCGGCGTCCCGCACCGTGAATCCGGTGCGGGACGCCCCGCCGGTGTCGGCGGCCCGGTCGAAGAAGTCGGGCCGGAGAGGCCCGGTCGTCCTGGCTACCCGGGTCGACCCTGACGGGGGAGGCCCGGTTTCGTCCGACGGAGCACGCTGCCCGGACCGACCCCGGTCGGGAAGGTCCGTGTCCGGCCGACCGGGCGCGGCTGCCCGGACCGAGCGGCCCGGGCCGGTCCGTTCGGGTCAGGCCCTCAGCGGGTGCGAGGTCCTGCCCGACGCCTCGTCGATCTCGTCGTGCGCCTTGGTCAGCAGCCTCATGGCCAGCTCGTTCAGAGCACGAGCCCCCGCGACCTCCTCGCCGACCCTCGGCTGATTCGAGTCGGAGGGGTGGCGGCTGGCGTATCCGTGTGCGCGTACCTCACTGCCGTCGGGCAGTCTCAGGAGCGCGGCGGCACGTGTGCGGTGGTCGTCCTCCTCGAACTCCATCTCCACGTGCCATCCGACCGCGGTCCGTGTCTTTGTCTCCATCATTGTGATCACCTCCGGGGCAGGACCCAGCCCCTACTACCAGAATGTGCCCCTTCGCCCCGCTCCGCACGAGGTGGCGGTCGACCAGGACGCGCAGTCACTCGCCGGGCACCCACAGGGTGTGGCGGGGAGCCGGACGGCGGCGGTCGGCAGCGGCCGACGGCGGCAGCCAGTGCCGGGTCGGGCGCGAGCGGCGGCAGGGAAGGGCCAGGTCACAGCCCCCTGCACCCGGCTGCGCTCCGCTGTGCCGGGCGCGCTTCCCGGCTCTGGCTGCGCCCGCCCTCCTGCCTTCGGCCCGCTCGGCGCCGCCTCGGCCGACGCCCGCGGTGACACCGTTGCCACGACGGTCTCCAAGAGCACTGCAACCGCCGTCCTCAGGGGAGCAGTCGCCGTCCTCAGGCGATGGGAGAGATTCCAGAAGTCTCAAGGTGATCGAGCAAGTCCTGAAGACACGCGTCCGGCGAGGGCTGGTCGGTACGAAAGAACGAATCCTTGCCCAAGGCTCCGCCGGAGACGATGACCATCCATCGTGTGCCCGGGGTGCGCTCGCCGTCAGCTTTGAAGACTGCGCAGCACCCCTGCTCGATCAGCCATTCCATGAGGTCCACGATGTCCATGCCCACCCCTCCCCTGTAGATCCCGCCCGGCCCGCGCCTGGGCTCCATCGTCGTCGAGGGCCTGGCCGTCTGTGGCCGTGCGAGGACGGCGAGGGCAATCAGTAGCGACAGACGCACCATAGCCGGGACCTTCTTCACCTGCTGCCGGACGTAGAGCCAGCCGAGATCTCCCCGGTCGTCGACCGCGAGACCGAAGATCTCGCCTTGGCGGAGTCCGCACCCCGCGCCGACGTCCGGCATGGCCTGGTAGCGGTCAGGCAGGCTGTCTCACCGGCACCGGCACCGGCACCGGCACCGGCACCGGCACCGGCACCGGACTGGCCCTCGACGCGTGACCAACTGGGAACCTGCCACCCGCACACGCGATCAGTAGCATCGCGTCGCCTGGATGAGGTTCCCGGCCGACGAGTCGAGTGAGCCCATGAGCGACGACGTTCTCTCTGTCATTCCGACCGACCCGCACTGGCAGCCCGAACAGGCCGCGGCCGACCGTACTGCGTCGATCGTGGAGGACCTGGCCCCCGGGCTCCCCGGCGGCGTCGACGTCGAGATCGAAGTGACCTGGCACGACACACTCACCATTGTCGACTGTGGTCAGAATCTGCAGAAGATCGGTTGTCCCCACTGCGGCGCGTCGATCGACACCGAATGGTGGGGCGACCTACTCGAAGCCCACTGCGACGACGGCTTCGCAACCCTCGCCGTGGTGGTCCCCTGCTGCGGCATCGCGACCTCGCTGGACGCACTGGACTACGACTGGCCCTGTGGCTTTGCTCGATTCGAGATCGCCATCTGGAACCCCGAGCGCGCCTGGTTCAGCGACGAGGAACTGAACGCCATCGGGGACGCGCTCGGACATCCAGTGCAGCAAATCAGGGCCCACATCTGACACACCTCAGCCCGCGAGGCCCGACATCACGAGTTCAATTTCAGTAATTCGGCTGGCGTCCGCCCAGAGTAGGTATCCGCGGGTCACGTCCGTGATCGCCCAACCTCGCTCCTAAAGCGGTGGCTCCCTGACAGCCAGCGGCAGCGGCCAGCCGGCGGAGGCCACTAGTGCGCCGCCGTCCTCGGTGAGGAAGAGCGGCGTGGTCCATGTCCGATCGGCAGATTCGATCAGCAGCGGCCAGTGGCGTCCCTCCGGGGCCTCGTAGCGGCCGGTATGACGGTCGCTGACCGATCCGGCTAGAGCTACGGATCATATGTTTGTTTATGTGGGCGGACAGTGGATTTCAGCGAGAGTCAAGAGAATTCTCGGCCTTATCGACCAGTTGTCTATAGTAAGGCCAGGCTGGCAGATCGGCTGGCCTTGTTGCGTCTCGATGAGCAAGGAACGGTGCCGCCTTGTATTTAAGTTTAGCCAACGAAGGTGACCAGAGTTCAAGAAAGTCCCCCTCGTTGATGTACCCCTTGGCGCAATAGAAGCCTGCGACGTCAAGGGTAGCCAATGCCCTATTGGCGCTACCGTATTCTTCTCGACTAAGTTCGGATACCTCTTTGTCCAGGTTGAAAAGAATGTGCCTTCCGGCTTGCAATTCGGGAGAGATTAGCGTCTCGTGTAGCTTGAGAGTGAGGTCTCGTCTGTCAAGCTTCTTTCGATCTGCGAGCGAGAAAATGCTGATTCCGAGCGCAAGAATGGAAATGGCTACTCCGGCAAATTGCATAGCGAACCTCCGTCAATTCATGCGCTTCGGCGGGTTCAATGATCTATGTGCCTGGGCTTATTCGGGCGTAAGTCTAAGGTGCGGATTTCAGTCGTGCTAGAGGGGAGTCGGCCCCGGTAGCCAGACTCTTCATGCGGGTGTCGGTGCATGGTGCAGTCGTCCCACACCGGAGGCTCAACCACTGTCAACGGTGGCTGGCACCGATGACCTGGACTACTGCTGGAGCCCGCGTTAACAGGGCCCAAGGACCATCCCATGCGCCGCCCTTACAAGGCGCCGCTCGACAGCCATGCTCTAGCCATGGATGAGTTCAGACGGCCGGCGGGTCCTGGAGTGCCGACGGCAGAGGCAATTCGAGAGAGCTGGACAGCAACCGTCGCGGCGCTACCTGAGGGCGCCCGCATCGAAGGAGAGGTCATCGGCCGTCAGCGGTTCGGTGTCTTCATCCGGATTCACGGGATGCCCGATGCCGTGGGACTGGCCGAGGTCGGCAGCATGCCGCATGATCTGGAGCTGCCCGCCATGGGAGCTGCGGTCGCAGGCGTGGTCATCTGGCATGCAGATCACAACCACCAAGTGAAGATCAAGCTGGACGAGTGGGACCGGCCGTAGTGATTGCGCTGGGCCGTCCCTGGCCCCTGCGAAGGTGCCCAAGGCCGACCAACGGCGACCGACAGTGACAGACGAGCGGCAGCCGGCAGCCGCGAAACCCCAGGTCAGCGGCCTCAAACCTAACGGGTTTCCATCCAGGGGTGGCGGTCAGGCAAGATGGGGTGTATCTGCCCACTGCCGATTTCAAGCGTCCGGACGGTTTCTCTTGGCTGAGTTCATTTACACCATGCGCAAGACGCGCAAGGCGCACGGCGACAAGGTGATCCTCGACGACGTCACCTTGAACTTCCTGCCGGGTGCGAAGATCGGTGTGGTCGGTCCGAACGGAGCCGGTAAGTCCACCGTTCTCAAGATCATGGCGGGTCTCGAGCAGCCCTCCAACGGTGACGCGTTCCTGTCGCCGGGCTACAGCGTCGGCATGCTGCTGCAGGAGCCGCCGCTCGACGAGTCCAAGACGGTCCTGGAGAACGTGCAGGACGGCGCCGCCGAGATCATGGGCAAGCTCAAGCGCTTCAACGAGGTCGCCGAGCTCATGGCGACCGACTACTCGGACGCGCTCATGGAGGAGATGGGCAAGCTCCAGGACGACCTGGACCACGCCAACGCGTGGGACCTGGACGCCCAGCTGGAGCAGGCCATGGACGCCCTGGGCTGCCCGCCCGGCGACTGGCCGGTCACCAACCTCTCCGGTGGCGAGAAGCGCCGCGTCGCGCTGTGCAAGCTGCTCATCGAGGCGCCCGACCTGCTGCTGCTCGACGAGCCCACCAACCACCTGGACGCCGAGTCCGTGCAGTGGCTGGAGCAGCACCTCGCGAAGTACGCGGGCACCGTCGTCGCCGTCACCCACGACCGGTACTTCCTCGACAACGTCGCCGAGTGGATCCTCGAACTCGACCGCGGCCGCGCCATCCCCTACGAGGGCAACTACTCCACCTACCTCGACAACAAGGCCTCCCGTCTGAAGATCGAGGGCCAGAAGGACGCCAAGCGCGCCAAGCGGCTCAAGGAAGAGCTGGAGTGGGTGCGGTCCAACGCCAAGGGGCGTCAGGCCAAGTCCAAGGCGCGTCTCGCGCGCTACGAGGAGATGGCCGCCGAGGCCGACAAGATGCGGAAGCTGGACTTCGAGGAGATCCAGATCCCGCCGGGCCCGCGCCTGGGCTCCATCGTCGTCGAGGTCAACAACCTCTCCAAGGCCTTCGGCGAGAAGGTCCTGATCGACGACCTCTCCTTCACGCTGCCGCGCAACGGGATCGTCGGTGTCATCGGCCCGAACGGCGCCGGCAAGACCACGCTCTTCAAGATGATCCAGGGCCTGGAGACGCCGGACTCCGGCTCGATCAAGGTCGGCGACACCGTCAAGATCTCGTACGTCGACCAGAGCCGCGAGAACATCGACCCGAAGAAGACGCTGTGGGCCGTCGTCTCCGACGAGCTGGACTACATCAACGTGGGCCAGGTCGAGATGCCGTCGCGGGCGTACGTCTCCGCCTTCGGCTTCAAGGGCCCCGACCAGCAGAAGCCGGCCGGCGTCCTCTCCGGTGGTGAGCGCAACCGCCTCAACCTGGCGCTGACGCTCAAGCAGGGCGGCAACCTGCTGCTCCTCGACGAGCCGACCAACGACCTCGACGTCGAGACGCTGTCCTCCCTGGAGAACGCGCTGCTCGAGTTCCCGGGCGCGGCCGTGGTCGTCTCCCACGACCGCTGGTTCCTGGACCGGGTCGCGACCCACATCCTCGCGTACGAGGGTGAGTCCAAGTGGTTCTGGTTCGAGGGCAACTTCGAGTCGTACGAGAAGAACAAGATCGAGCGGCTCGGCGCCGAGGCCGCGCGTCCGCACCGTGCCACCTACAAGAAGCTGACCCGGGGCTGATCGATCTTGCGGCACATCTACCGCTGCCCGCTGCGCTGGGCGGACATGGACGCGTACGGCCACGTCAACAACGCGGTCTTCCTCCGCTACCTGGAGGAAGCACGTATCGACTTCCTGACCCGCCCGGACAAGCAGTTCAAGCAGGGGTCCGTGGTGGCGCGCCACGAGATCGACTACAAGCGGCAGCTCGTCCACCGGCGCGAGCCGGTGGACATCGAGCTGTGGATCACGGAGATAAGGGCGGCGGCGTTCACGATCACGTACGAGGTCAAGGACGCGGAGCAGCTCTACGTCCGTGCCGCGACCGTGGTCGTGCCGTTCGACTTCGAGGCCCAGCGTCCGCGTCGCATCACCGCCGAGGAACGTGAGTTCCTGGAGGAGTACCGGGACGACGAGGGCGGCAGGGGCGCCGAGGCCGCCGAGGACGGAAAGCTCGACAAGGACGGCGAGGCCGTCGCGGCATGACCGTCCTGCACCTCGTCGACGCGGGGGAGGCGGCGGACCTCGCCGCCTTCCTCTCCCGGCTGGTCCACTACGACCGCGCGGCGGCCGTGCGCCTTCAGGCGCAGGGCACCACGCTCGCGGTCTTCGGCCGGCCACCGTCGTTCGAGGTCCTCGCCGTCCGTACGGCACGCCTCGCCAAGCCGTACGAGAACGGGCTCGACCTCACCCTGGACGTGACCGTCTCGGCCGGTGAACTCCTGGAGTCCGTCGACGAGTCGGCGGCCACCGCTGCGGTCCCGGCCGCCGTCACGGGGCCGCCGTGGGCCGGGGTGCTCCCGCCGCGCGGCGGCTGGAGGCCCGAGCCGGGACTGCCCGCCGCGGACTCCGTGCGCGCCATGGTCGCCGGTGCGGTGGCCGAATTCAGGTCCCGTACGCAGGAGTTGGCGCCCGAGCGGCGCACGCGCGCCGAACTCGACCGGATCGGGCGGGAGATCTGGTCCCGGCCGATCGGCGACACCGGTCTTCCGGTGCGGGCCGCGCACGCGGCGCAGTCACTGGGATTCCTGCGACCCGCGCGGCCCGGGACGGGGTCCGGGGACGGGGAGAGCCCGCTCGGGCTGTACTCGTCGGGCGCGTGGCTGCGGTTGCGCACGCCGTACGGGTCGATCGCGGTCCGCCGGGCGGGACTCGGCGCGCTGGACGTCAGCGTCCGCTGACCGCGCGCACGGCACCGCCTTCGCGGGCTTCGTCCGCCGGCCGTGCGGGGCGCTGCCTTCGCGGGCTCCTCAGCCGGGCGTGCTGTCGTCCGGCCAGACGCCGATGTGGTCCGGCTCCAGTTCCAGCGCCACGCGGTCCCGCATGCCCAGCGCCTCGGTGTGGTCGGCGGGGAGCTGGAGACGGCCCGCCCGGTCGAGCATGGCGTACTCACGGGCGACCACCGCCTCCTGACCTGTCGCGGCGTCGACCTCGGTGCGGCGCAGCACCTCCGTGGAGGTGCGACCGTCGCGGATCGCGACCGTGCGGCGGACCTCGCCGGCGACCGCCTGGTCGTGGGTGACGATCACGATGGTGGTGCCGAGGTGTTCGTTCGCCGTGCGGAACGCGGCGAAGATCTGCTCGGCGGTGTGGGAGTCGAGTTCGCCGGTGGGCTCGTCCGCCAGCAGCACGGCGGGGGCGTTCGCCAGCGCCACGGCGATGGCGACACGCTGCTGCTGGCCGCCCGACATCTGGTGCGGGCGCCGGTTGCGGCAGTCGGCGATCCCCAGCAGCTCCAGCAGCTCCAGGGCGCGTTCGGACTGGGCGCGGCGGGTGCGGCGGCCTCCTCGGGCGGCGCCGGACAACTGCATCGGCAGGGCGATGTTCTGGGCCGCGGTCAGATAGGGCAGGAGGTTGCGGGACGTCTGCTGCCAGACGAACCCGACGACCTCCCTGCGGTAGCGCAGCCGGTCCTTCGACCCCATCGTCAGCAGGTCGCGTCCCGCGACGCGCGCGGCGCCCGCGGTGGGGGTGTCCAGGCCGGCCAGGATGTTCATCAGGGTCGACTTGCCGCTGCCCGACGCGCCCACCAGCGCCATCAACTCGCCCTCGCGGACCAGCAGGTCGAGCCCCTGGAGCGCCTGGACCTCCACGCCGTCCGCGGAGAAGATCCGGACCAGCCGGTCACAGGTGATCAGGGCGTCGTGGCCGTAGGCGGGACGGTCCCGGCGCGCGGTGGCACGGTCGGCGAGATCGGCGAAGGTGGGATCGGTGGTGGTCATCGCCTGCCTCCGGCGGGGGTCACGGGGACACTGGTCGAGTACGGGTCCGGGCGCACGGCCGGCCGAGCCGGAGGGCCGTGCCGGGCCGGGTGGGTTCCTGCATCGGGGGCCTGTCGGGGCGGGCGGATTCCAGGACGGCCGGCCTTTCGGGGCGGGCGGCATCCGGGGCGGATGACCTGCCGGGCCGCGGGTCTTCCTGAGCCGGAGGCATGCCGGGTCGAGTCGCTTTCCGGGGCAGGGGCCTGCCGGGTCGAGTCGCTTTCCGGGGCAGGGGCCTGCCGGGCCGGCCGGCCCAGTCCGCTCGTGCCCCGTCCCGCGCGGCGGGACTCACGCCACATGACCGGGCGGGCCGAGGCGTGCGCCGGGGCCGGGCCCGGGGTCGACGGGATCATCGGGAGTCCCCCGCCCTCAGTTCCCGGACCGACCCCCGTCGACCCGACCACCACGCCTGCACCGCCGCGATGCCCGTCGCCAGGGCCAGGACGGTCAGGGACGGCAGGATCAGCGAGACGGCGTCGGTGCGCAGCGGGGCGCCCCCCGACGAGGAGTCGGGCGTGGCGAGGGCGATCGCCCTCAGGTCGATGCCGGGGGACAGCAGACGGATCGCCGCCCAGCCGGTGAGCGCGCCGCCCGCCGCGGCCAGCAGAGCCTGGGGCAGGGCCTCCAGGACGAGCAGGCGGCGGCCCTGGGCACGGGTGAGCCCCATGGTGCGCAGGCGGGCGAGGAGCGCGGTCCGTTCGGGCGCGGCGCGCACGAGGGCCAGCAGCAGCGCCAGCACGGCGTACCCGGCGCCCGCGGCGACCGCGGCTGTGTAGATCCGCTCCGCACCGGACTGCAACGGCGAGTCCACGTACCCGTCCCGCACCTCGGCCCGCAGCCGCACCTCCACACCGGTGCCCGCCGCGTCGCGCAGGGCGCCCCCGTCGAGGTGGCCGCCGGTCACGAACAGCGCCGTCGGCCGGGCGGGACGGGCGGGCAGACCCGCGCGGTCCACCACCAGGAAGTCGAGGTCGGAGACGGCCGGGGTCAGGTCCCGCACGGCGGTGATCCGCACGGTCACCTGGCTGCCGTCCTCCAGCCGCACCGCGAACGGACGCTCGCCGTACCGGCCGGCGACGGCGGGCGAGGCGAGCGCGGGGAGCACCCGTTTCTCCGCGCGCGCGGTGGCCGCTGAACCGGTCCCCGAGGAGCCGCGCGCGGCGGGGACGGCCAGCTCCGTGCCGGAGAAGCCCCCGAGGCCGACGCGCCGGGCCAGCCGCCCGTACGCCCCCGGCTCCACGCCCACCAGAGCCACCACTTCCTGCTCGGTCCCGGAGCCGTCGCCCACCTGCGCCTCGTAGGCGATGCTCACCGGTGTGACCTCACGGACGCCGGACGCCCGCCGGACCTGTCCCGGCAAGTCGGCCGGGAGCGGGTGGGGCGCCTCGATGCGGGCGTCCGCGCCGGTGACCAGGAGCGCGGCGCGGTCGCGGGCGTCGTGGACGCCCGCGAGGACCGAGCCGCCGAACGCGGCGGTGGTCAGGGCGGTGAGCAGGGCGAGGAGAGGCAGCACGGTGGAGGTGGAGGTGCGTCCCGCGCGGGCCAGAGAAAGGTGGGCGACGGCGCCCCGCAGCCGCCCGGCGGGCCGGGCCAGCCGGCGCAGCGGCAGCGGGTAGAGCCGGACCAGGACCAGCGCCGCGATGACGCCCACCAGAACCGGCGCCAGCGCGACCAGCTGATCACCGGACGCCCCGCGGCGCCGCA
Source organism: Streptomyces sp. 142MFCol3.1 (assembly GCF_000424945.1). Lineage (NCBI taxonomy): Bacteria > Bacillati > Actinomycetota > Actinomycetes > Kitasatosporales > Streptomycetaceae > Streptomyces > Streptomyces sp. 142MFCol3.1. The sequence goes on along the minus strand of NZ_AUKV01000016.1, from coordinate 214,163 downwards.
GTGCGACGACGGCACCCGACGCCAGCACCAGCAGGGTGAGTTCCGCGACCGTGCGACGACGTGAGGGACGTAGGGACGCCAGATCCTCGCGGCCCCCGTGGACGCGTACGGCGCGGTGGGCGAACGCCGCCCCCACGGGCAGGGTGGCGCACGCCAGGGCGGTCACGGCGACGGCGGCGGCGACCGCGTGGGCGAGGCGGACCCCGGGCACGGCGAGCAGTGCCACCGCGAGGCCGAGGGCGCCCGCGGGTACCGCGACGACGGCCGTCTCGGCCAGCAGCCGTCCCGCCACGCCGCGCAAGGAGCCGCCGCGGGCGCGCAGCAGCGCCAGTTCGGCGCGGCGCCGGTCGACGGCGAGGCCGCCCGCCATCAGCAGTACGACGGCCGCGACCGTGCCGGCGCCGAAGGCGGCCACGGCCACCAGCGGGCCGATGCCGGACCGCAGCCGGTCGAACGCCGTCAGGACGTCGTCCAGGTCCGTGGTCGCGTCGGCCAGCGGGTCGACCCTCTCGCGCACCCGCCCCAGCCCCGGCCCCGACTCCAGCGCGGCGACAGCGGAGGACAGCCGGTCCACCTCGTGCGCGGTCAGCGACGCGGTGGCGGGCGCCAGCTGCCAGTAGCGCTCGGGCTTCCCCGCCGTGCCGAGCAGGACGGGCGCCGCGTCCGGCGGCAGCAGCAGCGCGCCCAGCCAGTACCTGTCCGGCGGGCCGCCCTGGGTAGGAATCTGGATCAAGGAGGGCTTGCGCAGCACGGGCATCGCCGACCAGTACGAGCCGTCGGGCTCGCTCGGCTCGACGATCCCGGTGACCCGTACGGCCAGCGGCGCGCGCTCCACGCCGGGCAGGTGGATCACCGAACCCACCTTGATCCGCAGCGTCCTGGCCGTGGCGGTGGTGACGGCCGCCTCCACCTCGGGCGTCGCTGCGGTCACGGCGCCCCGCACGCGCGGAAGGCGGCCGTCGCGCAGCCTGGCATGGTCGGCGAGACCGTTCTGCGCGGTCAGCGACATACGGGCGGGCAGCCCGGTGGGCCGGGGCAGCCAGGGGTCCAGCGCGGCGCCGGGGTTGGTGGTGCGGACCCCGTACGAGGACTGGGCACGGTCGGGCTCGAGGGGCCGCTCGACGGCGGCGAGTACTTTTCCGTACGCCGCGCGCAGGGCGGCGCCGCGCAGGGCCTGTTCCCGCTCCGCCTGCGGGAGTTCGAGGCCCGGCTGCGGGGCGTACAGCTGCACGGTGGTCTGCCGGGCGGTGGCGTCGTCGAGCAGTCGGCGCAGCCCCGCGTCCTCGTAGCGGTCGACCGCTCGCGGGAACGCGGCTGCCAGGCACGCGGTCACCGCGACGAGCAGGGCCAGGGCGACCGCCACGCCGGGTGCGGCGCGCAGCCGGGTGCGCACCCACGGGGCCGCCACCACCGCCACGACGCCGGTGCTCGCGGCGGCGTCGGTGCCGCCCGCGCCGCCCGCGCCGTTCGTCTCGTTCGTGAGGCCGGTCATGTCACTCACCCCCCTGCCGTCGCAGTGAAGTCGCCGGGTCAGGGCGGTGCAGCGCGAGGAAAGCCGTGATCGCCAGCGGGGTCACCGCCACGGCGGCCAGCAGCACCGCCACGTGCGGGAGCGGCAGTCGGACCAGGACTTCGGGGGTCGGCCGGGTCGCCTGGGACGTCAGCACGATCAGCGGCACCACGGCCCGTGCCAGCACCGCGCCCAGGGCCACGCCCACCACCAGCGCCAGGGTCACCAGGACGCCCTGCTCGACGGCGATCAGCCGGGCCAGCTGGCGGCGTGGCGCGCCCAGCGCCCGCAGCACCGCGAACTCGGCTCCGCGCTCCCGCAGCGACCCGGCGGTGCTCACCGCGAATCCGACCGCCGCGAGGGCCGCGGCCACCACGGCCGCCGCGGCGAACGCGGCCTGGGGGCCCGCCCCGAACGGGTCGTCGCGCAACCGGTCCGCGATCTCGTCGCGGACGACGACCTGCGACGGCTCGATGCCGGGCCGCTCCCGCAGCTCCGCCGCGACCCGTGCCGAGTCGCCGGGCGCCGTCCGCAGCCACCATTCGCCGGGCGGGACGCTCTGCCCGTAGCGCGCCTGGAGCACCCGGTTCACCGACCGGAGATCGACGATCAGCGCACCGCCGTTCTCCGAGGCCCGGATCGTCGCTCCGGCCGCCGTGCCGTCCGGCGGGCTGTCCGTCGTCGGCAGCGCGCGAACGCTGTCCACGATCCGCACCGGCACCGTACGGCCGCCGAACGGAACGTCCACCCGGTCTCCCGTCCGGGCGCCCGACGAGGTGAGGAAGCGGTCCGTCGCGATCGCCGTGATCTCCGGAGCCTTCGGCTGCACCACCTGCATACGGACGGTCACCGAGGTGATCTGCCAGGCGAGTTGGAGCGGGAGGTAGCCGGTGCCGTAGCGGACCGAGAGCGACCGCTTCGAGGCCTTGTCCACGCGCGGGGGAGTGGGGCGGGTGGAATCGTCGGGGGACGCCGCGGTGCTGGTGGTCCCCGACGCCGTCTTCCAGTCGGTGGGCAGCGGCAGCGCGTGCTCCTTGCCGTCGGCGCCGGTCGCGTTCAACGCCTCGACACCGAAGCGGTGTTGCTGCGCGGTGTCGGTGGGCTGGGTCATGTCCAGCTGGAGTCCGGTGAGCAGCAGGGCCGCGGTGCTCCGCGGGAGGTCGAGGGCGAGCGGGTGCGCCCGCCCGTCGGAGGGGAGTCGGCCGATCCGCAGCGAGTGGGGTGTTCCGTAGCGGTCCTCCAGGGTGACCGACACGTCCGCGGTCGTCGTGCCGCCCGTGCTGCTCAGACGTACGGTCATGCCGAGCCGTTCGCTGCCCTTGGGGACCGGCGTCCCCCTGGAGCCCCCCTTCGGCCCCAGTCCCCCGAGCAGCGGGCGCACCGGCCGGGCGGCCAGATCCCGGCGCAGCAGCACACCGTCCGCCGCGTGCGCCGTGTCGAGGGCGAGCACCGTCGCGGTACGGCTGCCCGACAGCGGCAGCGTGGTGCGGACGGCGGGAGCGGCCTGTCGTACGCGGGGCAGGGCCGCGTACGCCTCGGCCTGGCCGAGCGCGTCCTCGTCGCCCGCGAGGACACGGACCGACGTACCGGCCCGGAAGTCCGCCTGGTCGTCCTGCGAGCGGTTCCAGGACGCGCCCTGGCCGATGGCGAGCATGCCCATGGCGACGGCGAGCACGAGCAGGAGGACCGGTCCGGCGCCGCGCATCGGGCGGCGGCTGAGCTGCCAGCCCGCGAGCGCCGTGGGCAGTCCCCGGCCGCTCGCGGCCCGGTGTTCCGCGAGCCGCGCCACCGGCGGCAGCAGCCGCAGCGTGAGGACGGTCCCGGCGAGCAGGGCGAGGGCGGGGGCGGAGACCAGCAGGGGATCGACGCCGAGGGTGCCCGTGATGTCGCCGCTGACGGCGCCGGACGTCTGCCGGTCCAGCTGCCAGTACGCGACGCCCGCGATCGCCAGCAGCCCGACGTCCGCGCCCGCGCGCACCGGCGCGGGCAGCGTGCGCGCCCGGCCTCTGTCGCTGTCGCCCGCCGTCAGTGCCGGCACGATCACCGCGAGCGCGCAGCCCAGCGCCACGCCCGCCGCGACCAGCCACACCGCGCCGAGCCCCTGCGAGGTGTCGAGGCGCAGCCCGATCCGTGCCAGCGCCCCCTGTCCGGCGAGCAGCCGGGTCAGCGGTCCGGCGAGGAGCGGCGCGCAGAGCGCGGCGGGAAGGGCGAGGAGCAGTGCCTCCAGCGCGGCGAGCGTCCCGACGCGGGCGCGCGAGGCGCCGCGCGCCCGCAACACCTCGGTCTCGCCGACTCGCTCGGCGCTCAGCAGCCGGGCGACGAGCAGCAGCGCGTATCCGGCGAGCAGGGCCAGCTGCGACGCGACGATCAGGAGTGTCGAACGCGAGACGAGCAGCGAGCGCTCGACGCTGTCCAGGACCTCGGGCAGCGAGGTCGACACGGCCGTCGCCCCGGTCAGGGCGGGGTCCTTGCGCAGCTTCCGCTGGCCGTCGCGGGCGGCCTCGCGCAGCGCGCCGATCATGCCGGGCGTCAGCGTGGAGAAGTCGGCGGACGCCAGCCACGCGGTCTCACCGGCGCTCACCCGGCCCGCGGAGAGGACCGCGGGATCGGTGAGCAGCGGCCCGTACGTCGTGAAGTCCACCTTGTTGATCCCCCGGCCGCGCAGCGCGTCCAACTGCCAGTACGGGGCGGTGGGGCGGACCGGCTTGTAGAGGCCGGTGATGCGGACGTGGATCTTGGGGCCGCCGAGCCGGTCGACGAGGGTGAGGCGGGCGCCGGGCTTCAGGCCGAGGCGGTCGGCGGCGGCGACGGGCAGGGCGACATCGACGACAGGGCCGTCCGGGCCGCCGGGCAGCCGCCCGTCGGTGACCCGCACCTGGCTGTGGTCGAGGGCGGCGAAGTGCGTGAGGTCCGGGTCACCGGCGCGGGCGGCGGGGGGCTGGAGGGAGCGGGGCAGGGCGTACGGGCCCGAGCGTGTCAGGGTCCGCCGGGTGACCGGCAGCCCGGAGAAGGTCTTCCGGGCGCCCTCGCGCACGGCGCTGTCGGCGGCCCCGCGCTCCCCGGCGGGGACGTCGGCCCGGACGATCAGGGCGGTGCTCACGGCGTTCCCCGGGTCCTTGAGCGCGTGGCGCAGGGACGCGTCGCCGATCGAGCCGGAGTAGGCGGTGAGGGTCGCCAGCACCGCCGTCGTCAGCAGGACGGTGAGCAGCGCTGCGGCGAGCAGCAGGCGGTGCGCCCGCGCCCGCAGTAGTACGAACCCCGTCACCCGGACCCCCGCCCGCCCCCGTCACCCCGTCGGTCCCTCTGTCGTCGTCCCGGGACCTCCGGCGATGCTGGCAGAGGGACAGGGCCGCTGGTAAGCGCTTGTAGGCAGGCCTTGACCGGATTGTGACCGGAATTCGGCGTCCGGCGACCGGAATGCGCCCGTCAGCCTCCGCGCGGGGCCGGTCCCGGGCCGTTCGGAACCGACGCCGGGTCCGGCGGGAAGGAACGCCGAGCCGGCGGGAAGGGACGCCGATCCGACGGGAAGGGACGCCGATCCGACGGGAAACCGCATCGAGCGGTCGGGACGTGACGCCGACCGGTCGCGAGACGGCGGCGACCGGTCGCGAGACGGCGCCGAGCGGCCGGTGAGCGATTCCGGTCCGCCGCCGAGCGACGGACCGGCGGCGGGATCAGCCCGGGGTGTTCACCATCGAAGCCGCCGCGTACGTCAGGTAGTTCCACAGCGTGGTCTCGTGCTCCTCGGAGAGGCCGAGCTCCTCGACGGCGACCCGCATGTGTTTGAGCCAGGCATCGTGTGCCGCCTGGTCCACGGTGAAGGGGGCGTGGCGCATCCGCAGCCGGGGGTGGCCGCGGTTCACGCTGTACGTGTTCGGGCCGCCCCAGTACTGCATCAGGAACAGCGTGAACCGCTCCTCCGCCGGGCCCAGGTCCTCCTCGGGATACATGGGCTTCAGCAGCGGGTCCTCGGCGACACCCTGGTAGAACCGGTGCACCAGGCGCCGGAAGGTCTCCTCGCCGCCGACCTGCTCGTAGAAGGTCTGCTCCTGAAGCGTGCCGCGCCGAATCTCTTTCACCCGTCCATGGTCTCAGACGGGGTGACCGAGGACTTGAGGCTTAGGACTCCTCGCCCTCGCCGGGTCCGTCGCTCGCCCGGCGGCCCGTCGGGCAGCACAGTGGAGACATGGGCGCGCACGCACTCGACCACGAACTCGACGACCTCGCCGCGCAGGCGCGGGCCGCGATGGTGCGCGAGATCGAGGCGAGCGGTGCCTGGGAGGCCGATCCCGTCTGGCGGGAGGCGTTCGAGACGGTCCCGCGCCACCTCTTCGTGCCGTACTACTACGTCGGCGTCCTCGGGGGCTTCGAGCGCGTGTGGGGCGAGGACCCGGACCCGCGCAGCCGGGAGCGCTGGGTGCGCGGTGCGTACGCCGACGCCCCGCTGGCCACCCGCGTGCGCGACGGCGAACTGGTCTCCTCCAGCAGCCAGCCCTCCCTGATGGCGGCCATGCTCACCGAACTGGAGGTACGGGACGGGGACGCCGTCCTGGAGATCGGTGCCGGGACCGGCTACAACGCGGCCCTGCTCGCCCACCGGCTCGGCGACGACCGGGTGACCACGATCGACCTGGACGCCGAGATCACCGAATCAGCGCGCCGGCATCTCGCGGCCGCCGGCCATCACCCGCTCGTCGTCACCGGCGACGGAGCCCGTGGTGTCCCCGGGCGCGCTCCGTTCGACCGGATCATCGCCACCTGCACGCTGACCACGATCCCGCGCCCCTGGCTGGCCCAGTGCACCCCCGGTGCCCGCATCCTCGCGCCGCTGGCCACCGGTCTGATCGCGTTGCGGGTGCGGGACGCCCGGCACGCCGAGGGGCGCTTCCTGCACACGCCGGCCTACTTCGTACCCCTGCGCGGCGCGACCCGGCCCGAACGCGCGCCGGAGCACGTCGGAGGGCTGCCCGCCCGGGCCCGGAACGAGGAACTGCTCCGCTTCCTGCTGGCCCTGACCGTGGGCGGTCTCGACCCGCGGGAGGCCTACGAGCTCTGGGAGCGCGAGGGCCACCCGGTGCGGGAGCGGTACGGGATCACGGTCAGCGGGGATCGCGCCCGGGCCTGGCTGGACGACCCCGAGGGGCCGCACACCTGGCCGCTGCCGTGAATCCCGTGCGGGCTCGTGGGGCGGTGCTCAGCCCCGGCGGAGCGTGATCGTCGTCCAGGCGCCGACGTGCACCCGGTCGCCGTCCTGGAGAGGCACCGGCACGAACGGCTGGATGGGCTCCTCCCCGCCGTTGACCGTGGTGCCGTTCGTCGAGTTCTGGTCGACGACCGCCCAGCCCCCGTCCGGCTGCTGGACCAGGACGGCGTGCTGGTGCGAGACGCCCGGGTCCTCCGGGGGCACCGACAGGTCGATGTCCGGGGTGTCGCCGGTGGAGTGCCGGCGACGGCCGATCGTCATCTGGTTGCCGGTGAGCGGACGCTGCTGCTCCGGCGAGTACGCGGGCAGGTTCAGCCCCGCGGCCTCGGGGCCCGAGCGCTGCATCATCGCCATGAAGTATTCGCGGTCGGGACCGATCGTCACGCTCCACGCCAGCGGCTGCTGCTGGTAGCCGGGGCCGGGCGGCGCCTGGGTCACGCCGGGCTGCGGGTAGCCGTAGCCGCCCTGGCCCGCGCCGGGACCGTTCGGACCGCCGGGACCGGCAGGAGCGCCGGGCGCACCCCCCGAGGGCGGGGAGATCACCCAGTCGTCGTCACCGCCGAAGGCCGGGCCGCCGGGCTGCGGGACGCCGGGCTGCGGCGGGCCGCCCTGGGTGAAGGGCGAGGCGGGCTGCTGGGTGTACGCCTGCGGGGCGCCGGGGCCGCCGGGCGTCGGGCCCGGAGGCGGCGGCACGGGCCGCGAGGGGTCGCCGCCGAAGCCCGAGGGGCCGTCCGCACCCCACGGGGAGGAGGGCGGGCCGGGCGGGATCGGCTCGGCGGGCCGGTTCATCTGCGAGGGCCGCGAACTCTGGTACTCGAACGGGTCGTGACCGGGACCGGCACCGGGACCGCCCGGCTGGCCGGGGCCCTGCTGCGGGAACCGCGGCGGGGGGTTGCCACCGGGACCGCCCATGCCACCGGGACCGCCCATGCCGCCGGCCGGCGGACGCGGCGCCGCCGGCGTGTACGACGTGGCGGTGTTGGTCAGGAAGTTCCACCGGCACTCCTCGCAGAACGGCGCGGCGCCCTCGCGGGGCGTGCGGCACTGCGGGCAGAGCTCCGGATCGGGGTCGGGCACGGGGGACAGGTGCTGGCGCCCGCCTGAGCCGGGCGGCGGCGGGGGCGAACCGGGCGGCGGATAGCCGTACCCGGCGCCGGGCGGCGGGGGAGGTGGCGGGGGCACGGCTCCGGCCATGCGGTGACCGCAGACCTCGCACCAGTCGTCGGAACCCGACTGATGTCCGTTCGGGCAGGTCGGCATGTCGGCGCTTCCCCCTTTCCTTTCCGGCCCTGGGGGCCGGGTTTCTCCGGCTCCCCGAGGGAACCGGGCTCGCTACTTCTTTACACGAACGGTCTTTGTGGACCGTGTCTCGAGAGTCATCTCGTCGGCCTCTTCGACCTTTGCCTTCAATCGCACAGTACCTGCCGCGGCGTCGACCACGTCCACCACCTTCGCAAGCAGTTTCGCAGTATCGGCATTGCCGGAGGCGCCGGCGAGCTGAACGGCACGTCCCAGCTTGGCTGTTGCGCCGTCCACATCACCCGCTTTGCGCGCATCCAGGCCTTGTTGGATGACTTGCGCCAGTTCGGCCTGTCCTGTGTAGTGCGCCACCTGCGGGTTGATCGACGTCGAGGCGGCCATGTCGTCCGTCCACACCGCCCGGACGAGACCCTGCGCGCCGAGGTTCTGCACGCTGCCGTCGCCCTGCGGGATGACCAGCGACACGCGGGCCGCCAGCATCTCCTGGCCGATCCCGGCCGCCGGGACCTCCACGCACACGTGGTAGTCGCGCGACTCGTCGCCCCAGGAACCGGTCGGGTAGTCCCCGGCACGAGGCCCGGCCTCGCTCCGGCGCTCCGTCAGTTCCGCGACCGTGGGCGCCACTTGCTTGACGAACTTGATCTGCGTCCCGACCGGCGTCCACAGGCGCAGCGCGACGTCCGCGACCTCCTTGCCCATGGCCGTCTCCATCATCTGCGTGAAGTCGGCGGAGAGGGCGGCGGGGTCGGCCACGATGTCGGCGGTGCCGAGGAGCGCGGAGGCGATGCCGGTGACCTCCTTGACCTCCCAGTCGGTGCCCACTCCACGCGCGTCACACGTGAACCGTCCGGCGCAGGAGTCCAGCGCGGCCTTCAGGTCCTCGGGCGACTCGTGTTCGTTGCGCCCGTCGGTGAGCAGGATGCCGTGCCGGATGGAGACCTCCGCGGAGGACAGCAGCCGGTCGGCCAGGCGCAGCCAGGTGCCGATGGCCGTGCCGCCGCCCGCGCTGAGCCGGCGCAGGGCCTGCTTCGCCTGGTCGCGGGTGGCCGCGTCGGCGACGGCGAGCCGCCCGCCGCCGGGATAGACCTCCTTGGCGACGTGCGTGCCGCCGATCACCGCGAAGTGCACGCCGTCGCGCAGCGTGTCGATCGCGGCGGCCGTCGCGTCACGGGCGTTGCGCATCTTGGTCGGCGGGTAGTCCATCGACCCCGAACAGTCGACCATGATCGCCACGGCCGCGTCCGGTCCCTGTCCGGGCGTGTAGAGGTGCGGTGCCGCCACGGCGCTTCCGATGGTGCCGCCGCCGGTCGCGCTCACGGTGACGATCGCGTTGACCTCACGACCGCCCTCGGGCAGGTACTCGTTCTGGTACACGTCGACCGAGAACTGCGGCACGTTCGACTTCGAGAAATTGGCCATGCCTTCTCTGTCCCCCTCGGGCCTCCGGTGCTGACGGAGGTGATGACTGTATGCGGACCGGTCCCCTCCGGTCCGAGGCCGTCGCCCTGTGCGCGGTCCGCGGTGCCGGGACCCGCGGTGCCACCACCCGCGGACCCGCGGTCCGCGGGCCGGTGGATCCGTGGCCCGGCTGGTCCGGGTTTCGCGGCCTCAGGCCGATCCTGCCCCCTGCGGTGGGGCGGGGAACGGCACGACGGCCACTGTTACGTTGTCGTGGCCCCCGCCGTCCAGGGCGTGACCGACCAGCACCTGCGCGCTGTGCAGCGGTCGTTCGGCGGCGTCGAGGGGTACGGCCTCGGCCATGTCCTCGGCCGCCTCCGCGTAGTTCCACAGACCGTCGGTGCACACCACCACTACACCCGGCCGGTCCGGCTTGAAGGAAGCGGTGTGCGGCTCCAGTTCGTAGGCGTCCGCACCGAGCCAGCCCGTGATGGCGTGGGCGCGCTCGTCGGCGTACGCCTCCGCCTCGTTCATCAGGCCCGCCGCGACCATCTGGGCGGCCCACGAGTCGTCCTCGGTGAGCCGGGCCGGCGGCGAGGAGCGGTCGACGGGCACCCAGTAGGCGCGGCTGTCGCCGACCCAGCCGACGACCAGCAGGGCGCTCGTGACGACCGCGCCGACGAGGGTGCACGCGGGCGCGTTGACGTGGGGCGCGTGCTCGCCCTGCGCGGTGGACGCGTCGGCCAGCGCGTTGACGGCGTCCGCGGCGGCGACGATCGCGTCGTGCATCGCCTGCTGCGGATGCGTGCCCCGCGGCAGGGCCGCCAGCAGCGCCTCGTTGGCCGCGTTCGACGCGGCGAGCGACGCCTCGTCCGGACGGGTCGCCGAGGAGACGCCGTCGCACACGATCGCGACGACCGCGGGCGACCCGTCGGGCAGCGCGGTGGACGAGATCGCGAACGCGTCCTCGTTGCGGTGGTGGCGCAGACCGCGGTCGCTGACCGCCGCGACCGCGCCGAGCTCCTGCTCCATGTGATCGCGCTCCCGGGGCTGCGCGTGGCCGCAGTTCTCGCAGTAGCCGTCGTCGTCGACGCGGCCCGAACGGCAGGCGACGCACAGCTTGGTACCCGCGGACGGGCTCGCCAGATCGGCGGTGCGGGGATCCGCGGGGGCGCCGGCCGCGCCGCTGCCGGCTGCGGGGGCCTCGGCCGCCGGGGGCGCCAGGGGGTACTCGTCCGGTTCGGAGGGCCGGTCGAAGCGCACCCCGGAGTGCTCCGCCCCGGGCGCCTGCCCGCCGGACGGCCGGCCGTCCGGAGACGGTGCGCCCGCCGCCGTGGCGGGCGGCCGGGCGTCGGGGAGATGTCCGCCGGACACCTGTCCGACGGGTGCCTGCGTGCCGGGGGGTTGTCCGCCCGGCACCTGTCCGACGGGCGGCTGCGCCCCCGGCGCCGGAGTGCCGGGGCCCTGAGGAGCGGGGGGCGCCGTCGGAGCCTGCGGGGCGGGCGGCCGCGCACCGGCGGCCGGGACGCCCCCGGGCCGCGCCGGACCGGGCTCGTGCGCACCCGCGGACTCCAGGTCCGGGTGCGGGTGCGGGAGTTCGGAGCCGCCCGAATCCGTGCCGCGGATGTCGGTGGCCCGGTGCATCGGCGCGGGCATGTCGGAGCTGTCGGCCTCGGGAGCGACGGGCCACTCCACGGACGCGGCGGCGGCCGGAGGCCGAGCCGACGTGCCGTTCATCGTGATCGTCGCGTCGTCCGGGCTGTCCTGCGGCGGTGCGGGCACGGCCGACAGGTCGTAGCCGCACGCACCGCAGAAACGGTCACCCGCCTCCAGCGGCTCCTCGCACACGGGGCACCGCGAAAGGGCCGTCGGCTGGGGCATCTGGGACATCAATCACACCCACGTCCGGGGGCGGTAACGATTCGCACGTTCCACCAGGTCGATCCTCTCCTCGCCGCCCTGCGCGAGCCGGGCCAGCGTGCGGTACGAACGCTCCAGTCCGAAGCGGAGACCGCGCTCGTCCAGCGCGCTGCCGAGCAGCACACGTCCGCCTCCGGGAGCCGGAGCGGAACCCTGGCTACCGGAGAGTACCCAGTCCAGCGCACAGCCAAGGACTTCCGTCGACAACTGCTCGCGTCGGACCGCGTCCAGACCGTATCCGTCGAGCGCCTCGACCTGGCCCGCCGCCGCGGTCAGGTCGTCCAGGAACGCCGCTGCCGCCGCTTCCTCGGCCAGCCGTTGGCGCAGCCGAGCCCGGACGGCCGCGACCCGCGCGGCGGTGTAGTGGATCGACGCCTCCGGCACGGACTCCAGGGTGGCCACGGCGGCGCGCCGGTCGCCCGCGGCGAGCTGCACGCGGGCCAGCCCGAACGCCGAACTCACATAGCTGGGGTCGGTGGTCCACACCAGCCGGTAGTACTCGGCGGCGTTGTCCAGCTGCCCGAGCACCTCCGCGCACAGACCGAGCGCCAGCTTGGGTGCGGGCTCCCCGGGGAAGGCGTCGTAGACCGCGTCGAAGGACAGCGCCGCGATCTCGAACTCCCCGGTGGCCAGCGCCGCGACACCGCGGTACCAGACCACCCGCCAGTCGTCGGGATGGTCCGCCTCCAGGGAGTCGAGGGCCTTGCCCGCGCTGGTCAGCTCGCCCATTTCGAGGCGGGCCCGCAGCTCGCGCAGCCTGAGCTCGGGCGATCCGGCCGGCGCCGCCCGCAGCGCGGTGATCAGCTCCGCCGGGGCGGACGCCATGAGACCGGCGAGGAAACCCGCGTTGGGGTCGCTCGGGTCCACCAGCGGGACGGGCAGCGCGAGCGCCGTGCCGCCCGCCTGGACGGGTTTGACGAGCGCGCTCGGTGCCGTCGTCGGGGGCAGCGCGGGAGTCGCGTTCACCCCGTCCGGCCGCAGGGCCGTGTCCTTCTTCCCGCGTACGGGTAGAGCCCGTGCGCCCAGGCGCGACACCTGGCCGTCCAGCTTCCCGAACAACTCGGTGTCGGTGACCTTCAGTTCGGGGCCGAACAGCGTCGACAGCGCCGGCCGCGCCCGGCCCGTCTGGAGGGAGACGACCTCGCGCAGGACACCGGTCAGCTGCTCGGACATCTCCTGCGCGGACGCGAACCTGCGGGCCGGGTCGGGATCGGTGGCCCGGACGAGGAGCCGGTAGAACGACTCGTACCGGCGGAAGACCTCGATGTTGTCCGGGTCCGGCAGGGAGTCCACGAAGACGTTCGTGTAGCCCTGGAAGTCGAAGGTGAGCACCGCGAGGGTGCGGGCGACCGTGTACAGGTCGCTCGCCACCGACGGCCCGAGCTCCGCGACCTCCGGCGCCTGATAGCCGACCGTGCCGTAGATGGCCGACTCGTCGTCGTCCATCCTGCGCACCGCGCCCATGTCGATCAGCTTCAGCTGGTCCTCGGTCTGGATCGCGTTGTCGACCTTGAAGTCGCAGTACAGGAGGTTGCGGCTGTGCAGGTGACCGAGGGCCTCCAGCGCCTCGATGCCGTAGGCGCAGGCCTGCTCCACGGGCAGCGGGTCCCGCTTCCCGTCCGGTGTGCGGCGGCCGTTGGCGATCTCCTTCAGCGACTTCCCGCCGACGTACTCCATGACGATGTAGCCGTCCAGCGAACCCGTCCGCTGGTCGAGGTGCTCGACGAAGTTGTAGATCCGCACGATGTTGGCGTGCTCGATCTCGGCGAGGAAGCGCCGCTCGGAGATCGCGGCGGCCATCGCGTCCTGGTCGCCGGTGTCGAGCAGGCCCTTGAGGACCACCCAGCGGTCGGAGACCGCGCGGTCGACGGCGAGATAGACCCAGCCCAGCCCGCCGTGCGCGAGACAGCCCACCACCTCGTACTGGCCGTGCACGATGTCGCCCGTGTGCAGCTTGGGCACGAACGAGTACGGGTGGCCGCACTTGGTGCAGAAACCCTCGGTGCGTCCGGGCCGTTCGCCGCGGGCGCGACCCACCGGAGCCCCGCAGTCGGAGCGCGAGCAGAACCGCTTGCGCTCGGGGACCTCGGGGTTCTCCTGGACCATCGCGCGCGGGTCGGGCCGCGGCACGTCCGGCACCTCGACGAGACCCGCCCCGAGCCGGCCGCGCCCGGAGGCACCGGCGGTCGAACCGGAACTGCGGACCGACACCGAGCGGCCCGTCGTCCGGCCCGACAGCGAGCGCGACAGGCGTCCGGAGACCGAGCGGCGTGACTGCGAGGAACGTGACGAACTGCGCGAGCTCGCCCGTGAACTGCTGCTGGACCCCGTGCCGGAGCCGCGCGAGCCCTTCCCGCCCGCGGTGATCCCGGTCGGGGGCGAGCCCACCATGCCGGTCGCCGACACCACCGGCGCCAGCCCGCACGTGTCGCAGTACAGCTCTCCGCCGCCCACGTCCTCGTACGAACCCGAGCAACCGGGCCGCTGGCACTTCTGCTGCCCACCCGGGGCCTGCTGACTCACGATTCCCCCCTCCGGTCCGCCCCGTCGATCCGGTCGACGGGCTCGCCGCCCTGCTCAGGCACGCGCGGACTCAACAGGTCGGCCGCGGCCCGCTGATAGCGCAGCACGGCCTCCCCGGCGACCCGCAGATCGCAGGGCGCGCTCCACAGCATGCGGCGCGCCGCGTCGTACCGCTCGACGAGGAACGGGTCCTCGGCGAGGCCGTGCCGTGCCACCTTCGCCCTGTACGCGTCGAGGCGGCCGCGCAGCTCCGCGCGGACCGCCAGCGGCGCGGTGACCGCGGTCAACGACTCGCGGGCGCGCAGGAGTTCGTCCTCGGCCCGCTCCTCCAGCGATTCGAGCAGCGGGGAGAGCCGGTGCCACTGCGCGTGCCTGCGGTACTCCGCGGCCGTCGCCAGCTGCTCCTGGAGCGCGGTCGGCGGACCGCTGACCACGGGGACCTCGGACGCGGCGATCTTCGCCAGAACCTCACCGCGGGCGCTGCGCGCCTCGGCGAGCGTGCGGTCCGCGCGGCTGAGTACGTCCCGCAGCTTCACAAGCCGTGCCTCCGCGTCCTGCCGGACGGTGAGCACCGCGTCGATCTCCCGGCGCACGTCCTCCAGGGCACGCGCCTCACGGTCGTACGTCGTCGTGTCCGGACGGCCGCCGCCCGGCGCCGAACTGCCCTGCGCGGGAGTCCAGAAGGCCAGCGGGTCGGACACCACCCGCTCGCGCAGCGCGGTGAGCGTGCGGGTGATCCGCTCCAGGTCGTCGCCCGCCGGGTGCTCGCCCGGGCGCACGCCGACGGAGTGTGCGAGCCGGCGGGTGCGCTGGAGCTCCGCGGCCAGTAAATCGATGCGGGCGGGCAGCGCGGACCAGACGGCGTCCGCGGCGACGACCATGTCCAGGGAGGACGCGTACAGCTCGTTCATCCGCTCCACCAGCGCGGCCAGCGAGAACTGTTCGCTGAGCTTGCCGGCGGAGAGCGTCGGGGCGTTCGCCGTGGCGGTCGCGCTGCCCGCGACCGTGACGCTCTCGCCGCGCAGCAGTTCGGTGAGTTCGACCAGGTCGTCACGGCTGGACCAGCGTCTGCGGGAGCGGATGTCGCGCGCGGAGCGCAGCGCGTCCGTGTACGCGTCGAAGTAGGCCCACAGCAGGGTGATCGACGCGTCCGCGGCCCTCCAGCGCTCCTTGGTGGTGCCGGTGAGCTCGGCGCCCTCCAGGAGCCTGCGGCCCGCGTGGTCCTGCAGGGCGAGGAGCGAGGTCTCGATGGCCTCGTGCTCCGCGCCGAGCCGCGCCAGCGCACGGTCCACCTCGTCCCGGTCCATCACCGGCCCGGGGGGTCCCGTGACGCCCATCGATCACCTCTCGCTCTCCGTCGTTGCCCGTGCGCCCGCCGTTGCGGGTGGTCCGCGCCGGGTAACTCTCCAGTCGTGTCGTCGGTTACTTGTACTTCGCCGCGGGCGGGTCCGCCGACAGCGAGCCCTCGCCCAGGGTGGCGGACAGCCACTTGTCGTACGAGGCGCGCCAGCCGCTCTTGCGGTAGTCCACGAGGACCTGGTTGACCCGGCGTACCAGATCGTGCGCGCCCAGTTTCATCGCCACGCCGTAGTACTCCGTCGTGAACGTGTCGCCCTTCAGCACGACCGTCGGGTCCTGCGCGGCCTGGCTCGCGGCGAGCGCGCCATCGGTCACCACGGCGTCGACCTCGCCCAGTTGGAGCCGCACGAGGCAGTCGAGCTGGTTGGGGACCGTGGTGGAGATGTCGGCGGAGGGGACGAGCTTGTCCGCCTTCTTGTCCGCGTCCAGCTTGTCGTGGGCCGTGGAGCCCGTGGCCGTGCAGATCCGCTGGTGCGCCAGCGTCTTGTCGTACCCCTTGATGGGGGAGGTCCGCGGGGCGAGGACCTGCTGGCCGGTCTTGAAGTACGGTGCGGAGAAGGCGACCTGGCCCAGGCGCTCGCAGTTGATCGTCATGGTGCGGACCACCATGTCGACCTGGCCGCTCTGGATCGCCGGGATGCGCTGGTTGGTGGGGATGGCGTGGAACCGGATCGCGTTCTCGTCGCCGAGGATCTCGCGCGCGATGCGGTGCGCGAGGTCGATGTCGAAGCCCTCCAGGTCGCTGCCGCCGCGGTTCGGGTTGCGATAGCCCCAGCGGTAGCTGTTCTGGTCGACACCCACCGACAGATAGCCGCGCTTCTTGATGGCGGCGATGGTGTCGCCGCTCTCGTCGCCGGACGGGGCGAGGCTCCGGTCCTGCGGGTCGGTGCACTCCTCGGCCTTCGCCTGGGTGCCCTCGGCCACGCCCCGGCCGCCGATTCCCGTGCTGTCGTCCCCACCGCTGCCGTTCAGGGGCAGCAGCAGGGCGAAGATCACGGCGAGAGCGCAGGCGACGGCCATCGCGCCCACGCCGCCCCAGCCCTTCAGGCTCGCCCTCAGGCGTCGTGCCGTCATTGCCGCTCCCCCTCTCACCGGTACTCCGAAAGCCTGCGCCCGATACCGAGCACCGCGCCCGCCGCGGCCAGCACCGCGAGGACCGCCGCGCCGACCGGCAGCCCGGTCATCGCGTCCAGTCCGCCGTCCGCCGCCTGCTTGAATTCGGCCTGCTCGTGGTCGAGCGCCTTCTCCAGATTCTTGTCCACGCCGTCGAAGCACTCGCCGGTCGGCTTGACCTTGTCGGAGCCGATCACCAGGTCCAGGGCACCCTGGTAGTCGCCGCCGTTGTCGGCCTCGCGGGCATCGGCGTGGCGGGACTTCCACACCTTCATGTTGGCGGTCGCCGCCTTGACGGGCGTATCGCCCGCCGCGTCGTCGGAGAGCTCCGCGGCCTTCGCCAGGCCCTTGGTGAGCGTCTTCATGTCCCGCTGGAAGTCGTAGTCGTACAGGTCGACGGTCGTCTTGCCGTCGGCCAGCGTCTTGGTCTCCGCGCCGCGGCTGACCAGGGTCAGGTTCTCGTTGCCCCGGGCCTTGAGGGAGGCGATCCGGGCGTCGTGCAGCACGTTCAGCGAGCGGACTCCGTGGTCGTACGACTCATCGAGCCCGGCCCGCGCGACGCTGTGTCCGACCACCAGCCAGAGCAGCACGACCGTGGCGGCGGCGGAGGCGGCGACCATGCCCTGGTTCAGCACGCGGTTCGTGCGGCGGTAGTTGCGCCGCTGCGCCCACACCAGACCGCCGAGCGCGAGGACACCGAGGCCGATCGCGGCCCACGGGTACGGCTTGGCGTCCGCGTAGTCGGAACCGAGCCGCTGGTTCTCCCGCTTGTAGAGGTCCTCGGCGGCGGGCAGCATGTCGTTCTGCATCTTGTCGTTCGCGTAGCGCAGGTACGCGCCGCCCAGCGGGTAGCCCTGGCGGTTGTTGGCACGCGCCCGCTCGATCAGGCCCTTGTACTCGGGCAGCAGACGGTTCAGCTTGGTGATGGTCTTCGCCGAGGGGGAGCCCGGCTTCGAACTGTTGGCCGCCGTGATCAGCTTGGCGGCCGCCGTCCTGATGTCCAGCTCGTACCGGTCGCGGGAGGCCTTCGTCTCCTGGCCGCCGGCCAGGAAGCCGCTGGAGGCCGCCGTGTTCGCGTCCGCCAGTGAGCGGTAGATGTCGGCGGCGCTCGCGCTCAGCGGCTGGCTGCTGTGCAGCACGTCGTCCGCCGCCGCCGCGCGCTCCGTCATCTGCCAGGCGGTGACCGCGCCGAACGCGACGACCAGCAGCGCGAGCAGCGCGCCGATGATCCGCAGCCGGCCCGGCTCGGTCGTGGCGGCGGCGCGCAGACGGTCGACGCCCTCCGCCCAGGCCGTGCGCCGGGCGGGGGCCGCGGGGTCCGTCCGCGGGCCGGCGGGGCCGCTCCACGGGCCGGGAGGCCCGGGCTGCGGCGGGACCGCGGGCATCGTGGGCGTGGCCCGTCCCGGTGGTGCCGTGCTGCCCTTCGGCGGCTGTGTCACTTGACCTCCCCCATGGTCATCCGTTCCGTCACCGTCGTCCCGTGCGCCGGTGGTACGGAGCGCGGACGAAGGTGCACGGCCGCAAGTATCCCCGCCGTGGCTGACATCCGCACAGGCCTTGACTGGATCTTGTTCGGATTGCCGCGCACCCTCCGTACGACAGCGGGCCGTTCGGGCGGCAGCGCAGCGCGAAACCCCCGCGCCACCCCCCTTCCCATGAATACGCGATCCGGATCTGTTCGGTTCCCGTTCGTGTCAGAGGAGACCGGTGAGCCGCCGCAGGCTGCGCTCCCCCTCGCGTCGCACGCCGAGCGGGACCAGCGCCGCGCGTCCCGGCACCCGCACCCCTCCGGTGAAGGCAACCCGGGTCCCGGTGCCCTCGGGCGCCGCCGCGACACCGATCAGCAGGAAACGGCTCTGCAGCCAGCACCAGCCGGGCCGTTGCTCCCCGCGCAGCCCGGCCCGCATCCCGTACCTGCTGCGGGCCAGCGCCTCCACGTGCGGCCCGTCGCGCCGCACCACGCGCAGCCCCCGCATGTCGGGGACGATCCGCCCGAAGTCGCCCTCCAGGTCGTCGAGCAGCGCCCGCACGCGGTCGTACGGAGCCGGCACGACGCCCTCGGTGACGTGTGCGCCCCGGACACCGGCGGCGAGGACCCGCAGCCGCCGCACCGGGTCGAGGCCGGCGACCGGCCATCCGCCGGCCGTCCCGGAGGGGCGCGCCATGGGCCCGGGCGCCCCGGGTTCGGTCCTGTCGGGTTCCGTCATGAGCTCCACGCCTTCCGGAAGGTGTCGCGTGCCCGGTGCAGCCGGGACTTGACCGTGCCGACGCGGATGCCGAGCAGGCCGGCAGCGGCCCGCTCGTCCAGGCCCTCCACGTCGCGCAGGACGAGCACGGCCCGGTGCTCCGGGGACAGGCGGTCCAGCACGTCCCTGATGTCGGCGCCGAGTTGGGGGTCTCCGCGGGCCGGGAGGGTGCTCAGATCGGCCGGCACCGTGCGGCCGGCCCGCCCGGCCAGCCGGACCGCCTCGCGCACCGCGATGGCGCGGACCCAGCCGCGCAGCGCGGCCGGGTCCCGCAGGGAGCGCAGTGAACGGAAGACCGCGACGAGGGCCTCCTGCGCGGCGTCCGGTCCCTGGTCCAGTGCGATGGGACCGCAGATACGGGCCACGTAGGGGGCGAGTTCGTCGAGCAGCCCGGCCATGGCGAGGGTGTCGCCGCGCTGGGCGGCACGCACCAGGCGGGCCGTTTCGTCATCGGACACGTACGGCATCTTCCCCGCGCGCGGGGAACCCCGAGACAGCGGTGCGCCGGTGCCGGGCGACGTGCAGGGCGGCGACGCACAGCAGGGCGCACAACGGGGTGTAGAGCGTGAGGTTGAGCCGGTGGAACACCGTCGAGGTGTCCTGGGCGAAGACCCAGTAGACGCCGGCGAGAGCGCGCAGCGACAGTCCGGCCGCCACGGCGAGGGTGCCCAGCCGCAGCAGACGGCCGGGCCGTACGGACTGGGCGACGACGATGCCGCTCGCCGTCAGCAGGAGCGCGGCGAGCGGCAGGAGGACGGGCGGCGTGAACGGTGCCTCGACGCCCAGGACGGCGTGCGACAGGCTCTTCTCGTCGGCGGCCGGCCAGGTGGAGCCGGTCGCCCAGAAGAGGTGGAGCAGGGCGTCCGCGGTGAGCACCGTGGCGAGCGGTGCGGCGGCTCGTCGTGCCGTGCGGTCGGACATGAGACCTCCTGCGGTAGGGATCGACACCCACCAGAGGCGCCGTCCGCGCCGTTCGTTCCCCCGGATGTGCGGGAATTCCCGGCGCGGCCCGTCCGGCGGCCCGACGTGGCCTCAGGCCTCCTCGTAGTGCGCCCGCACGCGTGCGTGCACCGCGTCCGGGGCGTCGACGTGATCGAGGCCCAGGAGTGCCGCGCCGAGCACCGGGCTGGTGGTGACCACGCGGGGGACCGCCTTGGGGGCGCGGGCGGCGAGGAGTTCGCGTATGCGGTCGTCGAGCTGGGGGTGGCGCGCCGCGAGGACGGACCCGCCGAGCAGGACCGGGGTCTCCTCGGCGAGCAGGTCGAGACGGGTCAGCGCGACCGTGGCCATCGCCACCACCTCGTTCGCGAGCCGGTCGACGAGGGAACGGGCCACCGCGTCGCCGTCCGCCGCGGTGGCGAACAGCACGGGCGTCAGCTCGTGCCGCCGGGCGGTGTCGACGTCCCCCAGGTGGAGCGCCTCGATGAGCGCGTACATGGAGGTGAGCCCGAAGTGCGCGGGCAGGGTCCGGGCCAGGGCGGTGGGCCCGCCGCGTCCGTCCTCGGCGCGTGCGGCGTACCACAGGGCCTCCTCCGCCAGGCCCCAACCGCCGCCCCAGTCACCGGAGATGCGACCTATCGCGGGGAAGCGGGCGGTGCGGCCGTCGGGCCGCATGCCGACGCAGTTGATGCCGGCCCCGCACACCACGGCCACACCACGCGGTTCGGCGATCCCGGCACGCAGGATCGCGAAGGTGTCGTTGCGCACGTCCACGCTCGGTCCCCACGCGCGCGCCCGCAGTGCGGCGGCCAGCTGCTCCTCCTCCACGGGGAGGTCCGCGTTGGCGAGACACGCGGACACGTGCGAGGCGGAGGCCACCCCGGCTTCGGCGAATGCCCTCCGTACCGCCTCGCCGACCGTGTCCACGGCGGTGTCGACCCCCACGGCCGGGGGCCGGAAGCCGCCGCCGCGCGCCGTGCCGGTGACGTCGCCGGCGGCGGTGATCACGGCGACGTCGGTCTTGCTGTTCCCCGCGTCGATGGCCAGGACCAGCGCCGTGTCCCGGGCGGCCGGGGCGGACGCGGGGTGCGCGGGGCCGGTCCCGGCGGCCGTCCCGGCGCCGGGACCCGATGACGTCATGCCCACGCGAGGTGCTCCCGGTTGTGCGCGATCAGCTGGTCGGTGAGGGTGTCGGCGTACGCGTACTGGCCGATCAGGGGATGGGCGAGGAGAGCCCGGAAGACGCGGTCGCGGCCACCGCGCAGGGCGGCCTCCAGCGCCAGGTCCTCGTACGCGGTCACGTTCGCCATCAGGCCCGCGTACAGCGGGTCCACGGCGGGCACGGGCAGCGGTGCGGGCCCGTGGGACCCGATGGCGGCCTGCACTTCGACGACGGCGTCGTCGGGCAGGAAGGGGAGCGTGCCCTTGTTGTACGTGTTCACGACCTGGTACGGGCTGCCCCCGCCACCGAGCAGGGAGGCCGCGAGGTCCACGGCCGCCTCGGAGTAGTAGGCCCCGCCGCGCCGGGCGAGCAGCTCGGGCTTCTCGTCGAGCGCCGGGTCACCGTACATCTCCAGCAACTGCTTCTCCATGGCGGCGACTTCGGCGGCCCGGGACCGCTTGGTCCGCAGGTCGCGCACGACCTCGTCGTGCGCGTAGTAGTAGCGCAGGTAGTAGGAGGGGACGACGCCGAGGCGGTCGACGAGGGTGCGCGGCAGGCGCAGGTCGTCGGCGACGGCGTCGCCGTGCTCGGCGAGCAGCTTGGGCAGCACGTTCTCGCCCTCGGGGCCGCCGAGGCGTACGCCGGTCTCCCAAGTGAGGTGGTTGAGGCCGACGTGGTCGAGGTGCACGTCGGCGGGGGCGACGCCGAGCAGCGCGGCGAACTTCCGCTGGAAGCCGATGGCCACGTTGCACAGTCCGACCGTCCGGTGGCCGGCCTGGAGCAGGGCGCGGGTGACGATGCCCACGGGGTTGGTGAAGTCGATGATCCAGGCGTCCGGGTTGGTCCGGCGGACACGCTCGGCGATGTCGAGCACCACCGGGACCGTGCGCAGCGCCTTCGCCAGGCCGCCCGCGCCCGTGGTCTCCTGCCCGATGCAGCCGCACTCCAGCGGCCAGGTCTCGTCCTGCAGGCGTGCGGCCTGGCCGCCGACGCGCAGTTGCAGCAGTACGGCGTCGGCGCCCTCGACCCCGGCGTCCAGGTCGGACGTGGTGACGATCCGTCCGGGGTGCCCCTGCTTCGCGAAGATCCGCCGGGCGAGGCCGCCCACCAGTTCGAGGCGCTCGGCGGCGGGGTCGACGAGGACCAGTTCCTCGACGGGCAGGGTGTCCCTGAGCCGCGCGAACCCGTCGACGAGTTCGGGGGTGTAGGTCGATCCCCCGCCGACCACGGTGAGTTTCATGTGTGGTTCAACCCTTCACTCCGGTGAGCGTGACACCCTCGACGAACGCCTTCTGTGCGAAGAAGAACACGAGGATCACAGGGGCCATGACCAGCACGGTAGCGGCCATGGTGAGGTTCCAGTCGGTGTGGTGCGCGCCCTTGAACGACTCCAGTCCGTAACTGAGGGTCCAGGCGCCCGGGTTCTCGGACGCGTAGATCTGGGGCCCGAAGTAGTCGTTCCAGGCGTAGAAGAACTGGAAGAGCGCGACGGCGGCGATGCCGGGCCTGGCCATCGGCAGGACGATCCTCAGCAGGGTCCGCAGCTCCCCGCAGCCGTCCACCCTCGCCGCGTCCACGTACTCGTTCGGGATGGTCATCAGGAACTGGCGCAGCAGGAAGATGGAGAACGCGTCCCCGAAGGCCATCGGGATGATCAGTGGCCACAGTGTGCCGGACAGGTCCAGCTGCTTCGCCCAGAAGAGGTACATCGGGATGACGACGACCTGCGGCGGCAGCATCATCATCGAGATGACCAGCATCAGCGACAGGTTCCGGCCGCGGAAGCGGAACTTGGCGAGCGCGTACGCCACGGGGATGGACGACACGACCGTGAGGACGGTGCCGGCACCGGCGTACAGCAGGGTGTTCTTCCACCAGGTCAGGAAGCCGGGCGTGTCGAAGACCTTCTTGTAGTTCCCCCACTCCCAGGTGTGCGGGATCAGGTCGCGGCTGAGGGCCTGGGTGTCGCTCATCAGCGAGGTCAGGAACACGAACACGAAGGGCAGGACGAAGAAGAGGGCCGCGGCGATGCCCAGCGCGTGGACCGCGACCCACTCCAGGAGGGCCCGGCGGCGGGCGGTGCGCTCGGCGGGCGAGGAGGGTGCCTTCAGTCCCACAGGCTTGTCGAGTACTTGGGTCATGGTCAGTCACCTGCCTGGATGAGGCCGCCCCGGCGCCGCATCAGGAACGCGGTGAACACCATGGACAGGGCGAACAGCACGAGCGCGACCACACAGGCGGAGCCGTAGTCGAAGCGCTGGAAGCCGAGGTTGTAGACGAGCTGCGGCAGGGTGAGCGTGGACTTGTCGGGGTAGCCGGGCTCGAACTGCGTGCCGGCGCCCTGGATGACGCCCGAGGCGACCTTCCCGGCGATCAGCGGCTGCGTGTAGTACTGCATGGTCTGGATGACCCCCGTGACCACGGCGAACATCACGATCGGCGAGATGTTCGGCAGCGTGACGTACCGGAACCGCTGCCACGCGGAGGCGCCGTCCAGCTGGGCGGCCTCGTACTGCTCGGTGGGCACGTCGAGCAGCGCGGCCATGAAGATGACCATCAGGTCGCCGATGCCCCACAGGGCCAGCAGGGTCAGGGCGGGCTTCGACCACGTCGGGTCGTTGAACCAGCCGGGGGCCGGGACGCCCGCCTTCTCCAGGATCGAGTCGACCGGTCCCGTACCAGGATTGAGGAGGAAGGCGAAGGCCATCGTGGCGGCGACGGGCGGTGCCAGGTAGGGCAGGTAGAAGAGGGTGCGGAAGATCCCCGGCCCTGTCTTGATCTTCGTGATCAGCAGGCCGATCCCGAGTCCGAACACGACCCGCAGGCTGACCATCACGACGACCAGCCACAGGGTGTTGCGCAACGCGGGCCAGAACAGCGGGTAGTTCTCGAAGACGTACGTCCAGTTCTTCGTGCCGCTCCACGTCGGCGGCCGGAAGCCGTCGTAGTGCATGAAGGAGAAGTAGACGGTCGAGATCAGCGGGTAGGCGAAGAAGACCGCGAAGCCGATCAGCCAGGGGGACATGAAGGCGAGGGTCCGAAGCGCCGAACGGCGGCGCTTCGAAGCCAGCGTGACGGTGGTCATTCCGGGCCTACTTCGCCTGCGCGATGTCCGTGTCGATCTGCTTGGCGGTGCTCTCCAGGCCCGCCTTGAGATCCTTGGCCTTGCCGCTCTCGTAGTCGTACCCGAACTGCTGGATCGTCACGAGGTAGGTACCGCCGTTGATCGAGGCGGGCGTCGTCGTCGAGTTCGGGTCGGACGCGATGTCCAGGAAGGTCTTGAAGCGCGGGTCGTACTTCAGCTTCGGCGACTTGAGCGCGGCGAGCGTGGACGGGACGTTGTGGATGTCGTTGGCGAAGCCGACCACCGCGTCGGTGTTCGTGGTCATGTATTCGACCAGTTCCCAGGCCGCGTTCTGCTTCTTGCTGGTGGACGCGATGCCCGCGATGGTGCCGGTGATGTAGCCCTTGCCGTACTGGTCGGCCTGGTCGTCGGGCACGGGCAGCGGCGCCACGCCGATCTCGAAGCCGGGCTTGGCGTCCTCGGCCATGCCGAGGCGCCACTCGCCGTCCAGTTGCATGGCGACCTGGCCGGTGTGGAAGGGGTGCTTGGGTCCCCACTCGTCGCCGAGCCTGGAGCGGTACCGCTCCAGCTTCTGGAAGCCGCCGAGCTCGTCGACGAGCTTCTTCTGGAGGGTGAACCCGGCCGTGAAGGCGGGGTCCTTGGCGATGTTCGACTTGCCGCTGCTGTCGAAGTACGTCGGCGAGAACTGCCCGAAGTAGTGCTCGGTGGTGGACTCCCAGCCGTGGTAGTTCGGCATGAAGCCGAGCTGCTCGTAGGAGTCGCCCTTGGAGACGGTGAGTTTCTTGGCGTCCTTCTCGAACTCGGACCAGGTCTTCGGCGGACCGGCGATCCCGGCCTTCTCGAAGGCGGTCTTGTTGTAGTAGAGCCCGTACGCGTCACCGAGCAGCGGCACCGTGCACCGGTTGCCGTCGAACTGGGTGTACTCGTTCATCGCCTTCGGGAACGTCGTCTCCGGGTCGACGCCCGACTTCTTGAAGAAGGGGTTCAGGTCGACGAAGGCGCCCGACGAGCAGAACTTGCCGACGTTGTTGGTGGTGAAGGACGAGACGACGTCGGGCGCCTTGTCGCCGCCCGCCCGCAGCGCCTGGTTGATCTTGTCGTCCGTCATGTTGCCGACGATGTTCACGTGGATGTTGGGGTGCGCCTTCTCGAAGCCCGCGACCAGCGACTTCACGGCCTTGACCTCACCCGGCGCGCTCCACGCGTGCCAGAAGTTGATCGTCTGTTCCTTGGACGCGTCGTCGTCGGCGCCGGAGCCGGACTGGCCGGTACAGGCGGTGGTGAGGAGGGCTATGGAGGCGGAGGCGGCGAGCGCGACGACCGCTTTCCTGGACATTCCGGGCATAACGGGGTCTCCCTAGGCAGGGCGGGGCGGTGAAGGGGGTCGAGAGGGTGCGGGAACCGGCTAGCGGGAGGTGTCGAAGACCTCGTCGCGGGTGGCCGCCAGGGCGCTTTCCAGCGCGCCCCGGAGCACGGGGTGTTCGTGTACGTCGCCGACGACGAGGCGCGGCCGGGACGCGGCCAGCTCCTCCAGCTCGGACTGGACCAGGGCGCGCAGCGGCTCGCCGCCCGCGGTGAGCGAGGCGCCGCTGAGGACCACGAGCTCGGGATCGAGCACCGAGACGAGCGAGGCGAGACCCGTGGCGAGACCCGTCGCGTACGTCTCCAGCAGCCGCCGGTGCGGCCCCTCCTCGAGAGTGGCGGCCCGCTCGACGACGGCGGCGGCGACCTCGGCGTACGGACCGGTGGGTACGTCCTTGATGCCGAGCTCGCGCGCCAGCTTGGGGATGGCCTGCGAACCCGCCAGCTCCTGGTAGCCGCCGCTGTTGGCCTTGGTGACCTGGCGGACCAGGGGTGCGCCCGGCACCGGCAGGAAGCCGACCTCGCCCGCGCCGCCGGTCCAGCCCCGGTGCAGCCGCCCGCCCAGGACGAGTGCGGCGCCGAGACCGCCCTCGTTCCACAGCAGGACGAAGTCGTCGTGGCCGCGGGCCGCGCCCAGCCGCTGTTCGGCGATGGCCACGAGGTTGACGTCGTTCTCGTACTCGACGGGCATCGGCAGTGCGGCCGCCAGTTCGTCGAGCAGGCTGGGGGAGTGCCAGCCGGGCAGGTGCGAGGCGTAGCGCAGCCGGCCGGTGTTCGGGTCGAAGGCGCCGGGGGTGCCGATGACGAGCCGGCGGACGTCGTCGCGGGCGAGCCCGGCCGCCTTCACCGCGCCGTCGAGGGCGTCGGTGACCTGGCGGACGACCGGCTGGGAGGGGTGCCGGCCGGGGGTGGGCAGTTCGTACTCGCCGACCGTGCGGCCGGTGATGTCGGCGACGGCGGCGAGGATGCGCTCGGGGGTGACGTCCAGGCCCGCGGCGTGGCCCGCGCCCGGGTTGACGACGTACAGCTGGGCGTTGGGGCCGGGGCGGCCCTCGCTGGTGCCGGTGGCGAGGACGAGGCCCGCCGCCTCCAGACGGGCGAGGAGCTGCGACGCGGTGGGCTTGGACAGCCCGGTGAGCTTCCCGATCCTGGTCCGCGACAGCGGTCCGTGCGCGAGGAGCAGGTCGAGAGCGGCGCGGTCGTTCATGGCGCGCAGGACGCGCGGGGTGCCCGGCGTACCGGCGGATCCTGCCATCGGGGTCGACACCTGCCTTTCTCGACTGCCCAGCTTCCCAGTGACCGGACGGGGGAGTCCACGGGGGTCCGCGTGACGTCGCGCGGACCACCGCAAGATCACTGTTAGGAAAGTTTCCTGTTCGGTGGGAGGAACGTAGGCCGGGGGCCGAGGGGGCGTCAAGAGAAACCGCCCCCGAGGCAACAGACTCGTTACCTGCGGGGGCGGTGTGCCTGCCTGCGGGGCCGTGCTACCTCGCCGGGCCGGGCGGGGTGCCCGGCGCGACGGCCGGTGCGGGGATCGGCGCGACGGCGGCGGTCTGCGGCGACGCGGGGTTGGCGAGGGCGGAGGGCGCCGCGACGTTCTCCGTCGGGTCGGGCGCCTCCTCCTCGGGTACCGCGCTCGGGCCGCCGACGATGCGGATGTCCGCGGCGTCGAAGGCCCGCTTGATGCGCCAGCGCAGCTCGCGCTCCACGGACAGCGCCTTGCCGGGCATGGTCTTGGCCGAGACACGCACGACCATCGAGTCGAGCA
Organism: Streptomyces sp. 142MFCol3.1; assembly: GCF_000424945.1. NCBI lineage: Bacteria > Bacillati > Actinomycetota > Actinomycetes > Kitasatosporales > Streptomycetaceae > Streptomyces > Streptomyces sp. 142MFCol3.1. The sequence goes on along the minus strand of NZ_AUKV01000016.1, from coordinate 187,315 downwards.
GCACACTGTCCAGGCCGAGCACCTCGACGGGGCCCCACAGCTGCTCGTTCCACGGCTCGGCCTTGCTCATGGACTCGGCGACCTCGGTGAGCACGGACCGGACCTCGTCCAGGTCCTCCGACGCGCGCACCGTGACGTCGACGCCGGCCGTGGCCCAGCCCTGGGAGAGGTTGCCGATGCGCTTGACCTCGCCGTTGCGGACGTACCAGATCTCGCCGTTGTCGCCGCGCAGCTTGGTGACGCGCAGGCCCACCTCGACGACCTCGCCGGAGGCGACGCCCGCGTCGATCGTGTCGCCGACGCCGTACTGGTCCTCCAGGATCATGAAGACGCCGGAGAGGAAGTCGGTGACCAGGTTGCGGGCGCCGAAACCGATCGCCACACCGGCCACACCCGCGGAGGCGAGCAGCGGGGCCAGATTGATCTCGAAGGTGCCGAGGATCATCAGCGCGGCGGTGCCCATGATCAGGAACGACGCCACCGAGCGCAGGACCGAGCCGATGGCCTGCGAGCGCTGCCGGCGGCGCTCCACGTTCACCAGCAGGCCGCCCAGCGAGGTGCCGTCGACCGCCTGCGCCGTGCGGTTCATGCGGTCGATGAGCTTGGTGATCGCCCGCCGGACGGCCACTCGCAGTACCGCCGCGATCACCAGGATCAGCAGCACCCGCAGTCCGATGGCGAGCCAGGTCGACCAGTTCTGCTGGACCCAGCTCGCGGCGTTGGTCGCACTTTCCTGGGCGTCCTGAAGCGTGGCGGTCGCCGGGTCCGTCGACGTCGAGGGGGACGGCGAAGGCGTCGAACCGACGGCCAGTAGGACGGGCAGGGACACGGCAGGTACCTCCAGGCGTAGCGGTCCGCCCGCGGCAGGGGACACAAGAAGGGCACCGTCGGGCAGAACCACCACACTAACGGGGCATCGTGTGGGGATCGTTGCAATGTTCGAGGGAGAGACCGTGCTCACCTGGGGATGAAGGGGGTGTGGTCGAAAACACTCCCAGCCCGTTACCGGGACATGGTGGCGCTTCCACCAGGCATGAGGGGAGACTGACTGCAGATCGTCCCGGCGCGAGCCACGCGCCGCCGGCGTACAAGGAGGCATCCGTGCCGCATGTCCTGGTCCTCAACGCGTCGTACGAGCCCCTCGGCGTCGTACCGCTCCGCCGCGCGCTCGTCCTCGTCCTCGAGAACAAGGCTGTCTGTCTCGAGGAATCCGGCGCCTTCATGCACAGTGCAACCGTTACTGTCCCCGCACCCAGCGTGGTCCGGCTGAAAAGGTTCGTGCGGGTCCCTTACCGGGGGCCCGTTCCGCTGACCAGGCGAGCACTGTTCGCCCGCGACGGCGGCCGGTGCATGTACTGCGGTGGCGTCGCAACCAGCGTCGACCACGTCATCCCGCGCAGTCGCGGGGGTCAGCACGTCTGGGACAACGTGGTGGCGTCGTGCCGCCGCTGCAACCACGTCAAGGCCGACCGCCACCTGGTCGAGATCGGCTGGCGCCTGCGCCACAAACCCGCCCCGCCGACGGGGCTCGCGTGGCGCATCATCGGAACCGGGCATAGGGACCCGCGCTGGCTGCCATACCTGCAGCCGTACGGCGCGGACGACGCGATGGCCCGGATCGACGGCATTTCCGCCTGACGATCCGGGCTTTTGCATACCCCGTCCCGGTTCCGGGCCGTGAGACCCCGCGTCAGGCGCGGGGTCCTTCGGGGCGGGCACCGCGTGCCGCGTAGAGTGCCGTCCCGATCACGAAGAGTGCGAGGCCGACGACCCAGGCACCGCGCTGTGGACCCGGTTGCATGGACCAGGCCAGAACTGTCGCATTGCTCACACGGGGCGAGGAGGCCGAGAGGTACACGGCGCCGAAGTAGAGCGTCGGCGGCATCCAGCTCAGCCGGGCGTCGATCAGCACGGCCGCCGCCGCGGTGATGCCGACGGCCCCCAGAGTGTTGCGGATCATGGCCGCCGCGCCGAACTCCTGGGAGTGCCCCGGCACGGCGAGGGCCAGCAGCGCCGCCGCGAGCGCGGTCAGGACCAGCAGGTGGGCCAGGCGCCTCGGCCACCACGGGCGTACGGCGGTCTCGTCCAGGTCGCGCGTGTACGTGTGGAGGCTCACGCCGATCGCCGACGAAGTGAGCAGCGGGGCGAGCGAGATCAGCGGCACTCTGCGGTACGGGTCGAGATAGGTGTCCGGACGGCTCGCCACCCACAGGGTGAGGAGCGCGGCACAGACCAGGGCCGCCAGGGTCGCCGGGATACCGCGGGAGCGGGCGTAGAGGGCGAGCGGGGTCGGCGCCGGGCCGGGTACGGCGTTCCCTCTGATTCTCTGTATGGCCTTCACAGGGACGGGACCTCGCTCGGGTTCGGGTCGCACTGCGTGACCGTCGCGAAGTAGCCACTGAGCCAGGAGCGGCGTTCGCCGTCGGCCATGGCGGTGAGGTGCGCGTACGCCTTGTCCTCGGCGCGGAACCTTGCGAGTTCCTCCGTGTCACCGCGCTGCCGGGCCTGCGCCACGGAGTGGTCGCGTACCTCCTCGAACAAGTGATCCGGGGCGAGCCAGCGCAGGACGGCCTCGTCGGTGACCTGCACCCGCTGCGCGGCCGGCGATTCCTCGCAGTCCCGACGGACCAGCATCTGGGCGGCCTCCCACGCGTACCGCTCCGGATCGGTCACCTTGCCGCGGACGGCGCTCCAGCCGAACGGCTTGAGTATCGGCAACTGTGCCTCGTCCCGGTGCGGTGATCCCCCGAGGTCCTCGTAGCGGACCGGCAGGTTCTGCACACCCTTCAGACGGCCGGTGAGACCGGACAGCGCGTGGGTCACCTCCGGCAGCAGGCCCGGATAGGTGGCGTTGACGCAGACGCGCGGTGTGGTCGAGTCGTCGCACACCTGCCGGTGGGCGAGCGGGTTGTCGCGCAGCAGCCCGTCGCCCGTCTGGACCAGGAGGACGGCCGCGCCGAGCGCGGCCGCGAGCGGGAGCAGCGCGGTGGCACGGCGGTACGCGGTGTGGACCAGGACCGCGGCGGCGGCGAGCCCGGCCGTCCATACGGCTGACACGAGCGGATACCACCAGACGACGAGGTTTTCGTCACCGAAGGGGTGGACCGAGGCGAGCGCGAGGTAGCGGAGACCGGACCGCCCGCTGCCGACGATGCCGAGGACGACGTATCCGCAGATCGCGAGCACGGGAGCGGTCAGCCGGAAGGGGGCCGCCCGCCCTGCCGTGTGACCGAGGACCGCGCAGGCGGCGAGCGAGAGGGCGGTCCCGGCGTGGACGATCGGCACCGGGCCGCCCGCCGAGGCGTACGGCGCGCAGGCGAGCAGCGCTCCCGCGACGACCACCAGGTAGGCCGTCGCCAGCCAGCAGGCGAGGGGCAGGGCGGCCGTCAGGAATTGGACGAGAGGCGTACGAGCGGTCGAGGCGCGCAGCTCCGTCATCCGCAGTCTGCGCTCCCGGCCGCCCTGCCAGGCGCCCGCGGCGAGCGCGAAGGGAGCGCCGATCAGGCCGGCCGCGGTGCTCAGCGTTTCGGTCGTCGCGCCCCAGCTGCCCTGCCACTGATCCGCTTTGGTGGCGATGGGCCACGCGAGAGCGAGGAGCAGCCCCGCGCCTGCCCAGGGGGCGAAGCCACGCAGGGACTCGACGCGGAGGGGGTGGGGAGCGGACCGGGGGCGAGGTCCGGGGGCAGACGGATCCGGGCGGCTCGTGGTCTGCTGACGGTCTGCGCCGGACTGGTGGGTCCGCGTGTCCACCGGGTGACCGTCCTCGACCTGCCGGTCCGACGGAGGTGTGTCGTCCGGTCCGGTTCGCCGACTCGTACGACGGCCTCCGAGGGCCGGGGCGTGCGTGCCGGCCGGGCCGTCTCCGTCCGGCTGGATGCGTACGTTCATCGGCCGGCCCCCGCCGCTGTCGCCGAGCGGTGGCCGCGCAGGGCCGCCGTGTAACCGCGCTCGATGGCGTTGCCGTCGGACTCGTGACCGTTCGCGCCGAGGGCGGCGAGCGAGCGGGGTGTGCCGCGGTAGGCGACCTGGCCGGCCTCGATCAGGGTCACGTTCGTGCAGGCCGCGGCCACGTCCTCCACCAGGTGGGTGGAGACGAGCACGGTCGAGGTGCTGCCCAACTCCCGCAGCAGCGCACGGAACTCGACGCGCTGTTCCGGGTCGAGGCCCGCGGTGGGTTCGTCGAGGAGCAGGACGCGGGGGTCGTTCACGATGGCCTGGGCGATGCCGACGCGGCGGATCATGCCGCCGGACAGGGTCTTGACCTTCGCGTCGATACGGTCCGCGAGGCCGACCCGGGCCACGGCCCGTTCGACCGCGGCCGGGGCGCTCGCGGCCGACAGCTCCTTCAGCCACCCCGCGTAGGCGACGAACTCCCGCACGGTGAAGCCCGGGTAGTACCCGAAGTCCTGTGGCAGATAGCCGAGTTCCCGGCGGACCGCGCTGCGCTCCCGGTGGCCGTGGAGGTCGCTTCCGAGCATCTCCACCTGGCCCGCGGTGGGCTTCGCGACCGTGGCGAGGACACGGACGAGTGAGGTCTTGCCGGCGCCGTTGGGGCCGAGCAGACCGTGGACGCCGGGGCCGAAGTCCAGGTCGACGGAGTCCAGGGCGGTGGTCCTGCGGTGCCGGACGGTCAGCCCGGACACCCGTATGGCGGTGGTCCGCGGACCGCCGCCGTCCATGGCCGCGGCTGTCCCGGGAAGGTCATCGCCGCTCAAGGCCGGCATGCCGGTCGTGCGGTGGATGTTCACATCGTCTCCAGACGGTCGTATGCGCTGCGGCGCGCGGCGAGGAGGAGGGCGCAGAGCGCGGCCGCCGCCGCCCAGCCCCCCTGGAGCGAGGCGCCGGTGAAGTAGAGGGAGAGCTGCTGCGTGAGCCGGGCCGTCAGGCCGGAGCCCGTGGCCGAGAGGGCGGGGGCCGCGAGCGCGAGCAACCAGCCTCCGCCGACCACCGCCGTCGCGTTGCGGCAACCCACGTACCCGGACAGCACGAGCGAGGCCAGCGTCAGGGCCAGGCCCGGCAGCAGCCAGGTGGCCGCCGCCGGCGCCGCGGGCAGGCGGGAGCCGGAGGGCGGGAGCAACAGCCCCGCCGCCGTCAGCAACGGCAGACTCACCGCCAGCACGGCGGACGTGCGCATCAGCAGGAGGCGCAGCCCGCCGGAGGGAGAGGCCGCGACGATCTCGTGCAGCGGATCCGCATGCCGCCCGTAGGAGAGGGCGACCCCGGCCACGGGCACGATCGGTGCGACAGCCAGCAGGAACGGCCGCGCGCTCGCCGACCCGCCCCCGTACGCGAGTGCCACCGCCCCCACGGCCACCAGCACGACGGCCGCGGACCAGGCTCCACGCAAGGCGGGGCCGGCGGCCCAGGCGATCCGAGCGAGCCGCCCCCCGACGGCCCGTGCGCCCCTCGGCACCGCCGGTGCGGAGGCGGAAACCGGGACCTGGGTGGTCGCGGGGGCCGGGGTGCGCGCGGTGGCCGGTGCCGGTTCGCGTACCGCGTTCAGAACCGCGCCCCGTACCTGAGCCAGCATCACTCCGGCCGCTCCTGCGCGTGCCGCGTGCGAGACCCGTACGGCGCACGGCCCGCAGTTCTCCAGGTGTGTCTCCAGGGACCAGGCGTCCGCCTCCGGAAGGGAGCCGTCCGCGTAGCGGGTGACGAGGTCGTCGGGGGCGTGCCAGCCGGTCATGCCGGGCCTCCCAGCGGGGACGGGGCCAGGGACGGATTCAGAGGGGAACTCAGGGGCGGGTTCAGTTGGGCGAGGGCGGCGCGGAGTTCGGCGCGGGCGCGCATGGCGCGGGTCTTCACCGTGCCTTCCGGGATACCGAGGAGACGGGCGGTCTCCCGCGTGGTCAGCCCGTCGACGACGGTGGCCCGCAGCACCTCGCGCAGTTCGGGGGAGATCCGGTCCAAGGCCGTGCCCACGTCCCCGTACTCCAGGCCCGCCAGCACGCGCTCCTCGGCGGAGGGCGCAGGCGTCGGCGCCGCGTACTCCACACGCTCCGCCCGCTCCTGCGTGCGTCGCGCGTCCACCAGACGGCGCGCCGCGATGGTCCACAGCCAGCCGCCCACCTCCACGCCCCGGTGCGCGCCGGCCGACCGCCACACGGCCACGAAGGTGTCCTGCAACACCTCGCGCACCACCTCGGGATCGGCGCATCGTCGGGTCAGCCGCGTGTGCAGCCACCCGGCATGCCGGTCGTACAGCGCGGCCATCGCCGCCGAGTCCCCGTCCGACACGGCCCGCAGCAGCGCTGCGTCCGTGTCGTCCTCCCGGTGGCCCCTCATGGGGCGGAACAGTCTCACACCCCGTCTATCGCCCGCCCCGGGGCCATCGGTTCATTCCCCCGCGGTCTTCTCCGCGACTTCGTACGCCTCCACCGACCAGAGCGAATACCCGTACCGCGTGGCCCGCTTGAGCCCCTGGACGCGGACGTGGCGTACACCGCGTTCGTCGAAACGGACCGACTCGCGCCCGCCCCGGCCGTCCCGCACCGCCGCCGCCGTGCGCCAGGTGCGGCCGTCGGCGGAGACCTGGACCCGGTACTCCGACGGGTGGGCGTCCTGCCAGTGCAGCACGACCTGGCCGAGGTGCGCCGGTTCGGCGAGCCGTACCTGCCACCAGGCGCCGTCCTCCACAGGTGACGACCAACGCGTCGCCGGGTCGCCGTCGTTCGCCGCCGCGGCGGGGAAATCGGGCGTCTCGTCGCCCGAGGAGGAGGCCGTGCCGGTCCGGGCCAGGTCGGGGCCCGCGGTGCGGGGGAAGGCACGCACCGTCAGGGTGCGGGTCTGCGAGCCGAAGGCGACGGTGACGGTGTAGGAGCCGGCCGGTGTCCCCGGTGGCACGGTGACCTCGACGGGGACGTCGACGGCCGTTCCGCGCGGGAGGGCGGCAGGCGCCCGCGGGACCTCGGCCCGGATGCCCTTCGGCGCCTTCGCGGTCAGTTCGCCGTGCACGTCGGCCGGGCGCAGCGACGTCAGCCGGGCCGTCACCCGGCCCGTGCCGCCGATCTCCACGTCGGTCTCGGAACGCGCCAGTTCCAGCGCGGCGGCCGGGGAGTCGGCGAACCACGGCACGAGATGGCGCACCAGCAAGGGCCGGGGGCCGGTCACGCGGACGGCGTCGGCGCGCAGCCCTGCCGCCGTCGCCCCGCCTTCCCCGGCATCCTCGCCCGTGCCGTTCCCAGCCGTGTCCTTCCCGGCCGTGTTCTTCCCTGCCCGGACCTCCGTCGCGCCTCCGGCCGCGAGGGGGCCGAGCCGCCGCCAGCCCTCACCCGGCACGTGCGCCTCGACGGAGCCGGCCGCGCCGGGCTCGGTGAGGACGCTCACGGCGGTGAGGGTGCGGGCGCGCGGGAAGCGGACGGTGCGGCCGTCCGTGGCCGCACCGTGCTCCGCGGCCGGTTCGTGGCCGAGGCCCGCCCACGACCCGTACGCCCCTCGCGCCTTCTTCAGGAACGTGTCCAGCACCCCCTCACCGACCGTCACCTCGCTCGCGGCGATCCCGGCACGCAGCCGGCCCAGGGTGCGGTACGCCGTCCAGGCCGCCGTCGCGTCGCCGCCCGCCTGGGCGCGCAGCATGTCGACCGCGGTCTCGCCGGCCTCCCCGTAGCGCGCCAACTGCTCGGCCCAGGGCGCCACTTCGACATCGAGGGTGCTGTCGGACAGCCGCTCGGGGGTCTCGCGCATCACGGTGAACGCGGCACGCAGCCGACGTGCGGCCGTCTCGTTCGCCGTCCGGTCCGTGCTCGTCCGCGCCTGCCAGAGCGCGTCGATCAGCGGGCGCAGATACGCCGACTCCTCGCCGCCGAGGACGGAGGACGCGTCGTTGCCGGCGAGGGCGCGCAGCGCCTCCCCGCGGTCCGGGTCCCCGCCCGCCAGGTCGTCCACCGCCGCCCTCCAGGACTCCTGGGGGCGGTAGTCCCGTGGGTTCCACGCATAGTCGGCGGCGGTGAACAGAGGGATGCGCGAGGCCACGGCCTGCGGCATCGCGTTCGCCAGCAGCGCCGCCGAGCCGGTGGCGACCGCGGGCTCGCGTCCCTGGTACGGGCCGAGGAAGATCCGGTCCCGCGCGTAGTCGTTGACAGGGTAGTTGTCCATGGTGACGAGCCGGTGGCCGCCGAACGCGTCCCGGGCGCGCGCCAGTTCGGCTCCGGTGATCGTCCTCGGCACGACGCCGACGCCGGTCCAGGCGATCTCGATCCCCTCGTCCAGGGCGCTCGCCAGCTCCCGGCGGTAGTCGGTCGAGCCGTCCTCGTAGTACTCCGTCGGCATCAGGGACAGGGCGGTGGTGTCCGGGCGGCGCTCGGCGAGATACCGGGCGACCGTGTTCGCCACCCGGGCCTGCGCCTTCGCGGCCGCCTCCGGGCCGGAGCCGAAGGCGTGGGCGTCCGCGCCGCAGTGCCACTCGCTGTAACTGACGTCCTGGAACTGGAGCTGGAAGGACCGGAACCCGAGTGCCCACATGGCGTCGAGCTTGCGTGTCAGGGCCTTCACGTCGGCGTCCGACGAGAAGCACATCGCCTGGCCGGGGGCCACGGTCCACGTCAGGGCGACGTGGTTGCGAAGCGCCCGCTCGGTCAGCTCCCGGAAGTCCGAGCGTTGCGCGGCCGGGTACGGCTCCCGCCAGCGCGCCTGCCGGTAGAGGTCGTCGCCGGGGGCGTACACATAGCGGTTCTGCTTGGTGCTGCCCATGAAGTCCAGCTGGGACAGGCGCTGTTCACGGGTCCACGGGGTGCCGTAGAAGCCCTCGGTGGTGCCACGCACGGGCGTGCCGGGCCAGTCGCGGACGACGACGCCCTTGATGCGCCCGTCGGAGCCGACGAGCTGACGCAGTGTCTGCACCGCGTGGAAGAGGCCGTCCTCGCCCACTCCGGCCAGCACCACCGTGTCCCGGCCGTGCGTGCGGCCGACGGCCAGCCGGTAGCCCCCGGCGGGCAGGTCGGCGCGGGGGGCGGCGCCGAGAGCCGTGAGGACCCGCTCCAGGGAGCTCGCACCGGCACGCGCGCCAAGGCCGTGCGCTCCCTCGGAGGCCCTGCTTCCGGCGTGTCCGCCGAAGGAGTGGCGCGAGGCCGGGATCGAAGGGGAGTGCGAGGAGCCGGTGACCTTCGTGCTCATGCGGCCGCGTGCGGCAGGCGTGCCCGTCGCGGCGCCGCTGTCCGTCGCGCCCCGTACGCCGGACCGGGGCGCGGCTGCCGGGTCCTCGCCGAGGCGCACCACCAGCGCACCGGCCGGGAGTGCGTCCCCGTCGCGCACCGTGGTGATCTTCCGCGCGCCGGCCTGGCGCAACAGCGCGCGCAATGCGTCGAGGGCGTACGGATCGGTCGTCGCGCCGGGCGCGTACGGACCGGACCCGGCGGTGGGGCCGGATGCGCCCGGCACTTCGGTGACCAGGACGACCTCGTCGGTGACCGTGACCTCGGTGCCGCCGGCGCGCAGCGACTGGGGGCGCGGCCAGACCGCGGGCTGCCCGCCCCCGGTGGGCTCGACTTCGTCCGCGGACGGCAGCGGTGACACAGGCGCGGCGACGGCGGCGGGCGCCGATCCCAGTGCGCCCGCGACAACGGCGAACGCGAGCGCGGCCGCCCCTTTCCCACGCCGGAGCTGCACGCTCCCCCTCCTCGTGGCCCGGCTCCCCGGCAGCCCTGTGCCCGGTTCCCCGACAGCCATGTCGCTGAGGCGCCGAGCCCACCATCCGCGTGGTGAGGGTGTCAATGAGACTGGTCGAAGTGCGAAGATTGCCCAGATTTGGAGTCACACCACGGAGACAGAATGTGACCAGGAGCACGTTGTCCGCCCTTGTACGTCTGCCATCGCGCCCGCTGGGTAGGGCTGCGTTGACCGCCAGGGCCGGAGCGCGCGGCACGACTCCGCGGGAACCGCCCTGGGCCGCCGTACTCGACGTACTCGACAAGGAGGCCCCCGTGGCCGCATCGGCACACCTTCTGCTCTCGGCCCTCTCCAAACGCGAGGCGGAGCTGTCCGCCGAACCCCAAGGCGCCTACCTGTGCCTGCTCAGCGCCGAAGGCGCCTGCGCGGAGGCGCCGCTGACCAGCGAACCCCCGCTGCCCGACGCCGAACCGCTCACCAGCGAGCCGCCGCTCACCGACGCCGTGCCCCTGACGAGCGAGCCCTCCCCCCGGCTCTCGGCCCTGCCCGACCAGGGGGCGCCCCCCTACCCCGGCGCCGTGTCGGAGGTCTAGATGCCACCTCGCCGGCCCGCCGATCCACCGCAGGCGCCGTCACCGACGCCCCTGTCGCGGCTCGCCGACCTGCACGGCGTCGCCACGTCCTACGAGCCTTCCCCGGGCCGTACGGTCGCCGCGTCCGACACCGCGCTCGTCGCGGCCCTGGCGGCGCTCGGCGTCGACGCGGGCACCCCGGACGCCGTGCGCGCCGCCCTCACGGCGCGGGAAGACGCGCTGCGGGGACGGCTGCTGCCGCCGACGGTGGTGTCCTGGGGCGAGGGCGCCCCCGCGGCGCTGGCCGCCCTGCCGGACGGAACCCGGCTCCGCATCGTGACCGAGCAGGGCGAGACCCGCGCCCGGCCCGAACAACTCCCGCCCGGCGTACACGCCCTGCACGCCGCCGCGCCCGACGGCCGCACCGCCGACGTCCACCTCGTCGTCGCGCCCGCTCGCCTCCCCGCGCCGCCCGGACGCGCGTACGGGCTGCTCGTCCAGCTCTACTCCCTGCTGTCGCGACGCTCCTGGGGCATGGGCGATCTCGGCGACCTCGGGGAGCTGGCCGCCTGGGCGGGACGGGCACTCGGTGCCGGATTCGTCCAGGTCAACCCGCTGCACGCGGCCGTGCCCGGCACACCCACCGACCCGTCCCCCTACCGGCCCTCCTCCCGCCGCTTCCCCGACCCGGTGCACCTGCGCGTCGAGGACATCCCCGAGTACGCCTACGCCGACGGCTGCGACCGGTCGCTGCTGGAACGCGCCGAACGGCTCCGCGACTCCGTACTGACCGAAGGCGCCCTGATCGACCGCGACGCCGTCTGGGAGCTCAAGCGCGAGGCGCTCGAAGCCGTGTGCGCGGTGCCGCTCGGTCCCGGTCGGCAGGCCGCGTACGCCGACTTCCTCGCCGAGGAGGGCGAGGCCCTGGAGGACCACGCCACCTGGTGCGCGCTCGCCGAGCTGTACGGATCCGACTGGCGGCGCTGGCCACCCGGCCTGCGCGACCCCCGCTCGTCCGAAACCGCCCGAGCCCGGGGCGAGTTGATGGACCGCGTCGACTTCCACAGTCGCCTCGCCTGGCTCACCGACACCCAGCTGACCGCCGCGCAGCGGGCCGCGCGCGACGCGGGCATGGCGGTCGGACTCGTGCACGACCTCGCCGTCGGCGTCCACCCCGACGGCGCCGACGCCTGGGCCCAGCGGGAGTACTTCGCCGCGGGCATGTCGGTCGGCGCGCCCCCGGACGCCTTCAACTCCCGCGGTCAGGACTGGGGCCTGCCGCCCTGGCGTCCCGACCGGCTCGCCGCGTCCGGCTACGCCCCCTGCCGCCGCCTCCTGCGCGCGCTGTTCCGGCACGCCGGCGCCCTGCGCATCGACCACGTCATGGGCCTGTTCCGGCTCTGGTGGATCCCGCAGGGACACCCGCCCACCGAGGGCACGTACGTCCGTTACGACGGCGAGGCCATGCTCGCGATCCTCACCCTGGAGGCATCCCGGGCCGGAGCGCTGGTGATCGGTGAGGACCTCGGCACCGTGGAGCCCGGTGTGCGCGAGACGCTCCAGTCACGCGGGGTGCTCGGCACCTCGGTGCTGTGGTTCGAACGGGACTGGGACGGTGACGGACTCCCGCTTCCCCCCGAACGCTGGCGCGCCGACTGCCTGGCCACCGCGACCACGCACGATCTGCCGTCCACCGCCTCCCGGCTCACCGGCGACCACGTCGAACTCCGCGACCGGCTCGGCCTGTTGACCGGCTCACTGGAACAGGAACGGGCCGCGGCCGCCGCGGACACCGGGGAGTGGCTGGCGCTGCTCGCCCGGCTAGGGCTGCTGCGCGGCGCGAGCGGCGGCTGCGCGGCGGTGTCGGAGGAGGCCGAGATCCAGGCCGTGCACCGGTTCCTGCTGCGCACCCCGGCCCGGCTGGTCGGCGTCTGGCTCCCGGACGCCGTGGGCGACCGCCGTCCGCAGAACCTCCCCGGCACCTGGGACGAGTACCCCAACTGGCGCCTGCCCGTCGCCGACGCCGAGGGCCGGCCGGTGACCCTGGAGGACCTCGCCGCCTCGCCCCGGCTGCACGCCCTGATCGACGTGGTGCGGGGACGCGCGGCGGGGGACCGGGCCGTGCGGGACGGCGCGGGTGCGGCGGACGGTTCGGGCCCGCGGGACGGCGTGGGTGCGGGGGACGGCACGGGTGCGGGGGGCGCCCGGGCGGCGGGGCCGGTTGCGGAGGCCGACGGAAAGACGGCCGGGACACCGGCCTGAGGGCGCGCAGGACCCGCGTCCCGGGCCCCGCGCGGGGGTGCCCCGGAGGCCCCGGGGCCTCCGTACGGCACCCCCGGGCGCGCGACTCATTCAGGTGTTCGCTACGTTTGCACCGTGGACAAGAAGAACGCCCTGCGCGCCGGCGCCCTGGCTGCCGGTACGACGCTGATGATGCTGCTCATGTCGTCCCCCGCGCTCGCGCTGACCCGCGACGACGGCGACGACCCCGGCACCGGCCTGAGCGTGATCGACACCCTGGGCCTGTACGTGGCGCTGCCGATCGTGCTGTTCCTGGTCATCGCCGGCCTCGTGATGGTCCTCGACAAGTCCGACAGGCCGCAGAAGCAGAGCTGACCCGGGTACACCGGTTTCTTCACTTCCGTCGAGGGAGTCCGCGCACGTGTCGCGCGGGCTCCCTCGATGTGTTTGTCCCGCGCCCGTGGTGCCTCCCGCGCCGGGCCCGTAGCGCCGCACCCCCTGTGCCCCCTGCTCCGGTGGCGCCGGGTCCGCCCGCCCCGCAGCGGAAGGTCCGCCCGTGCTCATGCCGCCGGGTCCGCTCGTGGCGAGGGTGATCGGGTCGGCTTCGCGGCCTACGGGTGCGGCGCCGTCAGGTACCGCTGGACCGTCGGGCCCAGCCAGGCCACGATCTCCGCACGGCTCAGCGCGACGGCCGGGCCGATCCGCAGGACGTAGCGGGTGAGGGCGAGCCCGAGCAGTTGCGAGGCGCACAGCGCGGCCCGTGCCGGCGCCTGCTCGGGATCGGGGCAGGCGCGTCGTGCGACCGGCGTGAGCTGGTCCTTGAAGATGCCCTGGAGGCGCTCGGCGCCCGCCTGATTGGTGACACCCACGCGGAGTATCGCGGTGAGGACGCCGTTCTCCTCCCACATGTCGAGGAAGTGGCTCACCAGGACGCGGCCCACGTCCCGCGGATCGAAGCCCGCCGGATCCGGCAGCCGCAGGTCGACGTCGAGGACGGCGGCGAACAGCCCGTCCTTCGAGCCGTAGTAGCGCATGACCATCGACGGGTCGATCCGGGCGTCCCTGGCGATGGCGCGGATGGTGGCGCGCTCGTAGCCGTCGGCGGCGAAGCGGGCGCGTGCCGCGTCGAGGATCGCGGTGCGGGTCGCGTCGGAGCGGCGGGGCGCGGGCGCGTCCGTCGCCGCCGACGTGGGTGCGCGGTGTTCCTTGAGTGTCATGCCAACGACCGTAGGCCAACACGTGTTGACAGTCCAGTGAGGTCGTCCTATGTTGGCAAACAAGTGTTGGCCAACAAGTGTTGGCAAGCGGGAGGCCCGGATCGGCCGACAGGTGCTGCGGGTCAACCGCGGTTGGCCCATCACCGTTGGCCCACAAGCGTTGGCATCGGAGGTCACCATGAAGGACCGCACGCGGAACGCACAGGCCATGCGCGGCACGCATGAAGAACAGCCCGCCGAGCCCCGCGCCGCCGCCGCGGACGCCACCGCCCCTCGCCGTCCGGCGACGCGCCCCGCCGTCGACCCCCGCGGTGTCGTCGTCGTCGGCTCCGGCCCCACCGGGCTGCTGCTCGCCGGTGACCTCGCCGCCGCCGGCGTTCCCGTCACCGTCGTCGAGAAGCGGCCGCACGGGATCAGCAACCTCTCCCGGGCCTTCGTGCTGCACGCCCGCACGCTGGAGCAGCTCGACGCCCGCGGCCTCGCCGACGACCTGGAGCGCGAGGGCCGGCGGCTCGACCGTCTCCAGCTCTTCGGCGCGTTCTCCCTCTCGCTCGACACCCTCCCCTCCCGCTTCAACCACCTGCTCGTGATCCCGCAGTACGAGGTGGAGAAGGTGCTGGTGCGCAGGGCGGAGGACGCCGGGGTGCGCTTCCTGTACGAGACCGAGGTGACCGGTCTGGGCCAGGACGCGGACGGCGTGACGCTGACGGTCCGCCGTCCGGACGGCGCGACGGCGGAGCTGACGTCGGCGTACGTCGTCGGGGCCGACGGGATGCGCAGCGTGGTGCGGGCGGAGGCCGGGCTGCCGTTCCCCGGCAAGTCGGTGATCCGGTCCGTGGTGCTCGCGGACGTCCGGCTCGACGAGGAACCCGAGTCGGTGCTGACCGCCGACGCGGTCGGGGACGCCTTCGCCTTCCTCGCTCCCTTCGGCGACGGCTACTACCGGGTGATCGGCTGGCACCGCGGCCGGAACGTCCGCGACGACGAGCCGCTCGATCTCGACGAGGTCAAGGAGATCACCCGGCTCGCCCTCGGCCGCGACTACGGCATGCGGGACGCCCGCTGGATGTCCCGCTTCCACAGCGACGAACGCCAGGCGCCCGCCTACCGGGTGGGGCGCGTCTTCCTCGCCGGTGACGCCGCGCACGTGCACACCCCGGCCGGCGGCCAGGGCATGAACACCGGCCTCCAGGACGCGGCGAACCTCGGCTGGAAGCTGGCAGCCGTCCTCGGCGGGCACGTGGACGCGGCCCTGTTGGACACCTACCAGGCGGAGCGCCACCCGGTCGGCCGGGCCGTGCTGCGCAGCAGCGGCGGCATCGTGCGGCTCGCGATGGCCAAGTACCCCTGGACGCTGGCGCTGCGCACCGGGCTCGGCGCGATCCTGAGCCATGTCGGGCCGGCCCGGCGCAGGGCGCTCGGCCAGATCACGGGCATCGGGTACGCGTACGGGGCGCCGCACGGCTCCCACCCGCTGGTCGGCCGGCGTATCCCGGACGTCGCGCTGAGGAGCGGCCGGCTCTACGAGGCGTTGCGCGGCGGCCGGTTCGTCCTGATCGCCCCGCGGCCCCACGCCGCGCAAGGCCGCGCGGACCGCCTCGCCGTGGAACGGTGGGCCGACGACAGGAGCACGACGGTGCTGGTGCGGCCCGACGGACACGTGGCCTGGGCCGCGGAGTCCCCGGATGCGGCGGCGGTCGAGGCGGCGCTCAAGACCGCGCTGGGCGCGCCGGGCGACCGTCGCCTAGAGGGCGGTACTGGTCAGCAGTCGGCGCAGCAGGTCGGCGAGTTGGCCGGCCCGGGCCTCGTCGAGGCCGGCGAGCGCGTCGGTCTGGACGGCGAGTCCCGCCCCGACGGCCTCGTCGATCAGGCGCAGTCCCTCGTCGGTGAGCGTGACCTGGAGTCCGCGCCGGTCGTGCGGATCGGGTGAGCGGCGCAGCAGTCCGGCACGCTCCAGTTTGTCCAGGCGTCCGGTCATCCCGCCGGTGGTGAGCATGAGTGTCGCCGAGAGCTGCCGGGGGGAGAGCGTGTACGGGGCGTCGGAGCGGCGGAGCGTGGCGAGCACGTCGAATTCGCCCCGGGAGATCCCGAAACGCGTGTAGGCCTTCTCCATCCGGTCGCCCATCGCCCGCGAGAGCCGGAAGATCCGCCCGAAGACCTCCATCGCGGTGGTGTCGAGGTCCGGCCGCACGGCGGCCCACTGCTCGATGATCGCGTCGACGGCGTCCTTGTCCGGCGCGGCGTCGGCCGGAGCCTCGGCGGCGGCCTCGACCAGGCCCTCCGTGGAGACCTCGGCGGAGTCGTCGACGGGGTTCTCGACGGGGTTCTCGACGGGGTTCTCGACGGGGTCCTTGGGGGTGTTCATGCGGGTGAGTATCCGCCGACGCCGGATCGGTCGCAAGGAAGTAGCTCACAAGAGAGTGGATGGGCGCTGAGTAGATCAGTAAGAAGCGGCTTGACGATAAATAGCTTGCCAGTAAGCTACTCAGGGTCGAGTCGTTCGCGGCCGACGTGCTTGTCCTGGCCCAGTTCTCGCCGGTCCACTGGAAATCGGGTGCCCCATGGCCATGAACCGCCCCGCCCTCATAGCCCTCACCGCGCTCGCCCCCGTGTCCTGGGGCAGCACGTACGCCGTCACGACGGAGCTGCTGCCCGCCGACCGCCCCCTGTTCACGGCGGTGATGCGCGCCCTGCCCGCCGGACTGCTCCTCCTCGCCCTCGCGCGGGTGCTGCCGCGCGGCGTCTGGTGGGGCAAGGCGGCGGTGCTGGGCGCGCTGAACATCGGCGCCTTCTTCCCGCTGCTGTTCCTGTCCGCGTACCGGCTGCCCGGCGGTATGGCCGCGGTGGTCGGCTCCGTCGGCCCGCTGTTCGTCGCGGGGCTCTCGGTGCTGCTGCTCGGCGACCGGCCGACCCTTCGCACGCTCCTCACCGGTGTCGCCGCGGCCCTCGGGGTCAGCCTGGTCGTGCTGAAGGCCGCCGGGGCCCTCGACACGGTGGGTGTGCTCGCCGCGCTCGCCTCGACCGCGTCGATGTCCACGGGAACCGTCCTCACCAAGCGCTGGGGACGCCCCGACGGGGTCGGGCCGCTGGCGCTCACCGCCTGGCAGTTGACGGCCGGCGGACTGCTGATCGCGCCGCTCGCTCTCGTGGTCGAGGGCGCGCCGCCCGCGCTGGACGGCCGCGCGGTCGGCGGCTATCTGTACCTGGCGCTGGCGAACACGGCCCTCGCCTACTGGCTCTGGTTCCGCGGTATCGGGCGGCTCTCCGCCACCCAGGTCACCTTCCTCGGACCGCTCTCGCCCCTGACCGCGGCGGTGATCGGCTGGGCGGCGCTGGGACAGGAGCTGACTCCGGTGCAACTGGCGGGCATGGGGCTCGCGTTCGGGGCGACCGTCCTCGGTCAGCTCCGGCCCCGCCCGGTGGCGGTCGGGACCGTCTCCGGGTCCGGATCTTTCAGTTCTGCCGAAAGGAATGCGCGAAAAGATCCGACGGACGTGACGGGTTCCGTGGTGCGACGGTAGCCGGGCCACCCACCCGACCAACGGGGAGGCGAGGCGTACCTGTGACAGTCCTGGACCGGACGCGAACGCAGTGCGTGCCCGCAGGGGGCCGCCGGGTCCGCCGAGACCACCGAGCCCGTCCACCCGCTCGCCACCGCGCCGGACGTGCGGCTCGCCGACTTCACCGCCGGGCAGTGGATCGTGGGAGCGCGGCTCCGGCGTGATCCTCACCCTCAACAGCGGTTCCGCGCACGGCAGTCCGATGACGGGCGGCACCGGGCCCGCGGACGCGGCGATCGACACGCTGGTGCGCCACCTGGCGGGGGAGCTCGGCCCGCGCGGACTGCGCGCCGTGGGCCCTGTGGGCGGCCGGCGTGCCCGAGACGCTGCCCGAGGAGGAACTCGCCGCGCTCGACAGCGGCATGGATCTCGACGAGAACGCCGTCCAGGGACTGCTGACCGACCTGGCGGGCATGCGGATGACCCGCCGCAACCCGACGCTCCCCGAGATCGCGGCCACCGCCGCATTCCTCGCCTCCGGCCACGCAGGCGGCATCACCGGCGTTCCTCGACGTCACCGGGGGATGTCGCCCGGCTGATCCTGCGCTCCCGGCGCCCGCGCCACCAGGTGCGGGCCCACAGCAGATGGATGCCGCCCAGCGCGACGACGACCGCCGCGGCGTCGAGGTTCCGCGCCGTCGGCTCCCCGGGGCCCAGCCGGGTCACCGCACGCGCGAACAGCGTGATGTCCGCGGGCAGGGTGACGGTGGCGAGGAACGCGAGACACAGCGTGGTGCCGACGACGAGGACCACGCTGTACGCGCGCACGGCCCGCCGTTCGTGGCGCGGGAGCCCGAGACTGGGGTCGGGCTCCCCGGTGCGGCGCAGCAGCCGCCGTGCCGCGTACTTCGTGTACGCCACCCCGTCCCCGTACAGGTCGCGGCAGCGCGTCACGTCCTGGAGCACGAAGTAGAGGTCCGTGCGCATGAAGACCATCAGCTGGAAGGGGAGCGGCAGCAGGGCGAGCAGGGCGACGGCGGCGAGGACCCGCCGGGCGGCGCCGTCGGCGGCCCCCGCGCCGAGTGCGGCGAGGCAGGACACCGTCAGATTCGTCGCGATCCCGGCGAGGTACGCGGTCAGCCGGTGGCGGCGCGGGGCGAGTTCGATGCCGCTGATGTCCGTCTGCATGACCAGGAACTGGAGCCGCGTGCCCAGCCGCATCCGACCCGGAACGCCGGTGGCGCGCGCGGTCAGCAGATGCGCGCACTCGTGCAGGAACAGCAGGCCCCAGCCCACGCCCGCGCCGAGGGCGATGACCGCGCTGCCGTGCGGGCTCCACAGCAGGGTCCGGTAGTTCATCGGGACCGGCGGACGGGTGAGCAGGGTCACCGCGATCAGCAGGCCGACGAGGCAGGGCGCGACGGGGCTCAGCGTCCAGCGCACGTGCCGCGGCCGTATCCCGGCGAGCGTCGGCTTCGGCGAGGCGGGCTGCGGTACGGCCCGGCCGTCCATCTCGGCGACGAACCCCAGCCCCACCAGGGCCTCCACGAAGTCCGGTACGTCGATCTCGTCGCCGGTCTCCACCCGCAGCCGTTCCCCGACCTCGGCGGCGCTCAGCCCCTGCGCGAGCAGGTCCAGCGCCTGCTTGCCGACCTCGGGAAGCGCGACGAACCGGCCCGTGGCCATCCGCCCGACGATCCATTCCTCGCCGTCGGGACGGGACTCCAGCGCGTGCAGGCGGACGTGGGTCACTCGGCCACCCCGCCCGCCCGGTCGCCGCAGGCCGCGCAGTCGAGGTGCCGCGGGGTGCGCTGGAGGACCGGGTCACCCGGCAGCATCAGGTTGATCCCGAAGCGGAAGCCGGGTTCGAGGGCCGGGACCCCGGTCAGCAGGGCGAGGGCCGCATGGGCGAGGAGGCCCCCGGAGAGTCCGGCGGTGACGGCGCTCGCGGGGTTCCAGGGCATGCGCGGGGAGGCGACCTCCGGGTCCTGGCCGGGCGCGAGGCGCAGATCGCGGCGGGCTGCCTCACCGGCGCGCAGACACTCCCAGCAGGCGCCCCGGCCGGGCACGTACACCCCCGCCGTCACCAGCGGGCCGCGGTAGCCGGCGTCGGCCCACGACAGGCCCGCGGCCAGACAGACCCGGTTCGCCCAGCGGCGGATGTCGTCGGGCCGGTCGGCGGCGAGGACGAGCAGGTCGTAGGCGGACGAGCGAGGCCCGGTGCCCGGCGCCGCGGCGGGCGGGTCCGGCCGGCGGGCGTCTTCCGGCAGCCCCGCGGCGGGCCCTGACGGGTCCGGGTCCCGGGAACCGGATACGGAGTGCGGGGCGAGGCCGTCGGGGTCCGGGTCCCGGGGGCCGGTCACGGAGTGCGGGGCGAGGCCGTCGGGGTCCGGGTCCCGGGCACCGGCCACGAGGTCCGCCAGGTCCGCCGGGCCCCGGACCTCGCGGCGCTCCCCGGTCACGGTGACGTCCGAGTTGACGGCCCGCAGCGCGGCGACCGCCGCCTCCGCCTTGGGGCGGCCGATGTCGGACTCGCGGAACAGGGGCTGGCGGTTGAGGTTCGACAGCTCCACGACGTCCGGGTCCACGCAGTGCACCCGGCCGACGCCGGAGGCGACAAGACTCTGCGCGGCGTGACCGCCCGTGCCGCCGACGCCGATCAGCAGGACACGGGCCCGGCGCAGCCGCAGCTGGGCGTCCCACGGGTTGCTGCGCGGGGCCAGGTCCATCCAGCGCAGCAGCGGCACCCCGCGGCTGTAGCGGACCCGTTCCCGCTCGGGCAGCGGCACGGCCGCGCCCGCGTCGTCCACGAACCCGGCGGCGAGCAGGTCCGCCATCGCCTGGCGGGCGTCCTCGCCGGGGAGGTCCGGGTGCGCCCGCGTCACCTCCTCGACCACCGCGGCCGGCCCTCGTGTGCCGTCCATCGCCTCGACCAGCGTCCAGACCCAGCCCTGCGGGTCGGCGATCTCCGCGCCGATGCCGTGAATGACGCTGCCGATGCGGACGTTGCCGTCGACCGTGCGATAGGCACGGTGCTCGGGCTTGATGCGGGGCCGCCGGAGTGCTTCGACCGTCACTGTCACCAGGATCCCTCCCGTTTACAGGCACATGCCTTGACACTCTGATCCCACGAGTCGAGCCTTGACAAGAGTGATCGACCATGAGGTCGGAGAGCGCAACCCCACAACAGAGGTGAGGAGTTGACGTGCCCACCAAGATCGTGATCCGCCCGCTGGACAAGAAGGAGACCACGGGCGACAGCAGCGGAGGCAACGGCGGCTGAGTGCCCCCGTCGCTCGGACAACACCCCTCAGCACACCCCAGGTTGTGAACGGAGAGGAGTCGGCATGCCTACCAAGATCGTGATTCGCCCGCTGGACAAGAAGGAGACCACTGGGGACAGTAACTCCCAGGGCGCCTGATCGGAGGACCAGCGTGCGGACACCGCTCCATCCGGTCTACCCGGCCGTCGACGAACTGGAGCGGCGGGCCCGCGCGCTGGTCGCCGCGGCACCGCGGGTGCTGCGGCTGCGCCCGGCCGGCGAGAGCCGCGCCGGGCACCCGCTGTGGCTGCTGTCCGCCGGGCACGGGGACCGGCAGATCCTCACCGTCGCCGGCGCGCACGCCAACGAACCGGTGGGCGGCACCTCCGTGCTCCGCCTCGCCACGCTGTTCGCCCGCCGGCCCGGGCTGCTCGAACGCCTCGACTGCACCTGGCACTTCCTGCTCTGCCTCGACCCGGACGGCGCGCGGCTCGCGCACGGCTGGACGCCCGAGGAGCCGCAACCCTCCCTGGAGGAGTGCCACCGCGCCTTCTACCGGCCGGCGTTCGCCCGCCAGCCGGAGTCGCTGCCCGCCCCCGACGAGCCCCGCGCACCGCTCCCGGAGTCGAGGGCGCTCGTGCGGCTGCTCGACGAACTGCGGCCCGTCGCACAGTTCACGCTGCACGGCATCGAGGTCGGCGCCGCCTTCATGATGGCGACGCGGGAGGTGCCCGGCGCGGCCGACGCCTTCAGGAGGACGGCCGCCCGCCTGCGGATCCCTCTCGACCGGCACCCCTGCGACGGCCCCGACTGGCGGCTGGACGCGCCCGGCGTCCTGTTGCTGCCCGACGAGCGCGGCGGCGGCGAACGGGACCCGAGCGGTTTCGTCGCCGAGAGCACCTGGCTCTACCCCCGCCGGTACGGCACCCTCACCGTCCTGGTCGAGACCCCGGCCTGGTGCGTGCCGGCGATGAGCGACGCACGCCCCGCCGGCGCCCCGGATCGGGAGATCGCGCGCGTCGGCGACGTCCTGCTGGGACACACCCGGGAACTCGCGGAGGCGCTCGGCGGCCGGACGGCCGCCGACGTACCCGACGACCTGATGCCGCTCTACGACGCGGCACGCGAACTCGTCGAGGTGGCGCCGTCGATCGTGCGGACCTGGGCCGCGGAGGAACCGAGCGCCCACCAGGGGCACTTCGCGACCCTCGGGATCTCCGCGCGCCGCATCCCGCTGCGCGCGGCGGCCATGATGCGCCGGGCCCTGGCCCGCACCCGACCCGACACGGCCGCCGTCCTCGCGGACCTCGTGCGAGAGTGGTGCCAGGAACTGCAGAAGTCGTACGACCTGCGGTGGGTGCCGGTGTCCGCGCAGACCGGACTGCATGTGCGGACCATGCTCGACACGGCCCGTCTGGTGTGCGCGCCGGGCGGGTGACCGGCCCGGTCACCCGCCCGCCGCCCGGCCCCGTCCGACCATGGCCGCCTGCCCGGCGACGCCATCCACGCACGCTCGCCGCACCGGACACAGCCCCGAGTACATCCAGTACGAGGGGCCGCGCCCGGCACACCGAGCGCACCCGCCTGACGCCGCCGGGCCGCCCTTCGGGCGACGCCGCGAACGGTCAGACCGGCCCTAGGCGGTCGCCGCCTGCGCGTCGGCCCGCTGCGCCTTCAGGGCCCGCTCGACGCCCGAGCGGGACTCCGAGACCAGGCGCCGCAGGGCCGCGTTGGGCTCGGCGGCGGCCAGCCACGCGTCCGTCTTGGCGAGGGTGTCCTCGAAGACCTGCACGGACGGGTAGAGACCGACGGCGATCTGCTGCGCCATCTCGTGCGACCGGGCGTCCCAGACGTCCTTGACCACGTCGAAGAACCGGTCCGTGTAGGGCGCCAGCAGCTCACGCTGGTCGGTCTGCACGAAGCCCGCGATGACCGCCTCCTGCACGGCGTTCGGGAGCTTGTCCGACTCGACGACCGAGGCCCACGCCTCCGCCTTGGCCTCCTCGGTGGGACGGGCCGCACGGGCCGTGGCCGCGTGCCGCTCGCCGGCCGCCGTCTTGTCGCGCTCGTACTCGGAGGCGATCTCCGCCTCGTCGAAGCGCCCGACGGCCGCCAGCCGCTCCACGAACGCCCAGCGCAGCTCGGTGTCGACGGCGAGACCCTCGATGGTCTCGCGGCCTTCGAGCAGCGCCTCCAGGAGGTCCAGCTGCTCCGGCGTACGGGCGGTCGCCGCGAAGGCACGCGCCCAGGCCAGCTGGTGGTCGCTGCCCGGCTCGGCCGCGCGCAGGTGGGCGAGCGTCGCGTCGGTCCAGCGGGTCAGCAGGGCCTCGCGGGCCGACGGGTCGGCGTACAGCTCGATCGCCAGCTTCACCTGGCGGTGCAGGGACTGCACCACGCCGATGTCGGACTCCTTGCCGATGCCGGACAGCACCAGGGACAGGTAGTCGCGGGTCGCGAGCTCCGCGTCACGCGTCATGTCCCAGGCGGACGCCCAGCACAGGGCGCGCGGCAGGGAGGCCTCGAAGTCGCCGAGGTGCTCGGTGACGAAGGCCAGCGAGGCCTCGTCCAGACGCACCTTGGCGTACGACAGGTCGTCGTCGTTGAGCAGGACGACGGCCGGGCGGGCCTTGCCGACGAGCTGCGGCACGGCGGTCAGTTCGCCGTCCACGTCCAGTTCGACGCGCTCGCCGCGCACCAGCTTGCCGCTGTCCGCGTCCAGGTCGTACAGGCCCACCGCGATGCGGTGCGGGCGCAGCGTCGGCTCGCCCTTCGCGCCGGCGGGCAGCGCCGGGGCCTCCTGACGGATCGCGAAGGACGTGATGACGCCGTCCGCGTCCGTCTCGACCTCCGGGCGCAGGATGTTGATGCCCGCGGTCTGGAGCCACTTCTGCGACCAGGTCTTCAGGTCGCGTCCGGACGTCTCCTCCAGGGCGCCCAGCAGGTCGGACAGGCGCGTGTTGCCGAACGCGTGCGCCTTGAAGTAGGCCTGCACGCCGCGGAAGAACTCGTCCATGCCGACGTAGGCGACGAGCTGCTTCAGGACGCTGGCGCCCTTGGCGTAGGTGATGCCGTCGAAGTTGACGAGGACGTCGTCCAGGTCGCGGATCTCGGCCATGATCGGGTGGGTCGACGGGAGCTGGTCCTGCCGGTACGCCCACGTCTTCATGGAGTTGGCGAACGTGGTCCACGAGTGCGGCCAGCGGCTGTCCGGCGCGTACGCCTGACAGGCGATGGAGGTGTAGGTGGCGAAGGACTCGTTCAGCCAGAGGTCGTTCCACCACTCCATGGTCACGAGGTCGCCGAACCACATGTGGGCCAGCTCGTGCAGGATGGTCTCGGCACGCACCTCGTACGCCGCGTCCGTCACCTTGGACCGGAAGACGTACTGGTCCCGGATGGTCACGGCACCGGCGTTCTCCATGGCGCCCGCGTTGAACTCGGGCACGAACAGCTGGTCGTACTTCTTGAACGGGTACGCGTAGTCGAACTTCTCCTGGAACCAGTCGAAGCCCTGCCGGGTGACCTCGAAGATCGCGTCCGAGTCGAGGAACTCGGCGAGCGAGGGGCGGCAGTAGATGCCGAGCGGGACGGACTGCCCGTCCTTCTCGTACACGCTGTGCACCGAGTGGTACGGGCCCACGATCAGCGCGGTGATGTACGTCGAGATCCGCGGCGTCGGCTCGAACGCCCAGACGTCGTCCTTGGGCTCCGGCGCCGGCGAGTTGGAGATGACGGTCCAGCCCGAGGGCGCCTTCACGGTGAACTGGAAGGTGGCCTTCAGGTCGGGCTGCTCGAAGGAGGCGAACACGCGCCGGGCGTCCGGGACCTCGAACTGGGTGTACAGGTAGGCCTGCTCGTCGACCGGGTCGACGAACCGGTGCAGACCCTCACCGGTGTTGGTGTACGCGCAGTCGGCGACCACGCGGAGCACGTTGCGGCCCTCCAGCAGGTTGGGCAGCGCGATCCGCGAGTCGGCGAAGACCTCCGACGGGTCGAGCGCGTCCCCGTTCAGGGTGACCTCGTGGACGGTCGGGGCCACCAGGTCGATGAAGGACTCCGCGCCGGTCTCGGCGGAGTCGAAGCGCACCGTGGTCACGGACCTGTAGGTGCCGCCCTCCTGCGCGCCGGAGAGGTCGAGATCGACCTCGTACGAGTCAACGGTGAGCAGCTTCGCGCGCTGCTGCGCCTCTTCGCGGGTCAGGTTTGTGCCAGGCACGCGGTCATCTCCTCGTTATGTGTGGGTTGCGCCATCCTTCCACGGGACCTGCACCGAACGCGATGTCCGTTTCCCGCCGGTGCGGGCCCCCGGCGGGCGCGAGCCTGGACACATGACGACGTACACCGCACAAGCCGTCCTGCCGGCCGTCCTGAAGGAGCTCCGCGACACCGACGACGCGGGCCGCCGCCGTGTCCCCCTCGTGGACGACGAGGGGGGCGCCCCGCTGCGCTGCTGTCTGCGCCGCAGCGAGCCGGGGGAGCGGATCGTGCTCGTCTCCTACGCGCCGCTGCGGCGGTGGGCCGCCGAGTCGGGGGCCGATCCCGGGGCGTACGACGAGCAGGGGCCCGTCTTCGTGCACGCCGAGGAGTGCGCGGGGCCGGACGGCGGCCTTCCGTTCACGAACGCCCACCGCACGGTGCGCCGCTACTCCGCGGACGGCCGCATCCTCGGCGGGCGGCTCGTGGCGGCCCCCGCGGAGTTCGATGACGCCTTCGACGAGGCCTTCGCCGACCCCGAGGTGGCCCTCGTCCATGTGCGGGCCGTGGAGTACGGCTGCTTCCTCTACGAGGTGCGCCGCCCCTGACGCCACGAGGCGCGCCGCCCCGCCGGCACACAGCCCCCGGGGCGGGACCGGTCAGGTCCCGCCCCGGGGGCTGTGTGTAGCGTCCCGGAAGGTCAGCCGCGCAGCTCGGCGGCGACCAGCTCCGCGATCTGGACCGCGTTCAGCGCGGCACCCTTGCGGAGGTTGTCGTTCGAGATGAAGAGGGCGATGCCGTGCTCGACCGTCTCGTCCGAGCGGATCCGGCCCACATACGAGGCGTCCTTGCCGGCGGCCTGGAGCGGGGTCGGGATGTCGGAGAGGGCCACGCCGGGGGCGCCCGCGAGCAGCTCCGTGGCGCGCTCGGCGCTCAGCGGACGCGCGAAGCGGGCGTTCACCTGGAGGGAGTGCCCGGAGAAGACCGGGACCCGGACGCAGGTGCCGGAGACCTTCAGGGCCGGGATCTCCAGGATCTTGCGGGACTCGTTGCGGAGCTTCTGCTCCTCGTCGGTCTCGTTCAGCCCGTCGTCGACGACGGAACCGGCCAGCGGGAGCACGTTGAACGCGATGGGGCGCTTGTAGACCTGCGGCTCGGGGAAGTCGACCGCCTCGCCGTCGTGGGTCAGCCTGTCGGCGTCGGCCACGACCTTCATGGCCTGGCCGTGCAGCTCGGCGACGCCCGCGAGGCCGGAGCCGGAGACCGCCTGGTAGGTGGCGACGACCAGCGCCTCCAGGCCCGCCTCCTCGTGCAGCGGCTTCAGCACCGGCATGGCGGCCATCGTCGTGCAGTTCGGGTTGGCGATGATGCCCTTGGGGCGGTCCGCGATCGCGTGCGGGTTCACCTCGGACACCACCAGGGGCACCTCGGGGTCCTTGCGCCAGGCGGAGGAGTTGTCGATCACGACGGCGCCCTGGGAGGCGACCTTCTCGGCCAGCGCGCGCGAGGTCGCGCCGCCCGCCGAGAACAGCACGATGTCCAGGCCCGAGTAGTCCGCCGTGGAAGCGTCCTCCACCGTCACACCGTCGATCTCCGTCCCGGCCGAGCGGGCCGAGGCGAACAGGCGCAGCTCCTCGACCGGGAACTCCCGCTCGACCAGGATCCTGCGCATGACCGTGCCGACCTGACCGGTGGCTCCGACGATTCCGACCTTCACGGCGACTCCCTCTGCGTGCGTTTCACGTGGTCCAGCGCTTCCATGATGCGTCTCACCAGTCCCCGCGTGTCCAATCCTTTCGTCGTGGTGACCGAGGAGTGGGACGCCCGGAACGGGTGGACCCGCCCCGATCGTCCGGTGCCGGCTGCCTCCGGTCCGAAGAAAACCGTCCGCCGCACGCCCCGGACCGCAAGCCGTACGGCGCGGCCGCCGCCCCTCGGCGCCGAGCGGTGTGACGTACGACTCCGGGCCGGTGGAGTGTGCGCGGCGGTGTCAGCCGCGCGCCTCGATGGTCCACTTGCCGCCGCCGCTCGTCCTGACCTGGACGATGCCCTGCGGTATGTGCTGGAGACCGGTGGCCATGCTGATCCGGCGGATCGGTTCGAGGCGCTCGTCGAGCTCCCACAGGGCGATGAGGTCGAGCAGGCCGCGCACCTCGTAGCGGACCATCATCTCGGCCGCCGGGCCGGTGTGACGGACGACTGCGTAGCCCTGCCCCGACACCTTGTCGGTGAACGCGGGCACGGTGTCGAGGGAGGCCGGCTCGATCTGCCAGCCGGTCGTGTGACGGGCGGTGACCAGGAGGTGGCAGTATCCGGCCGCCGACACCGACAGGGGGCCGACGACGGGCCGGCGCCGCCCCGCCGTGCTCGCGCTCATGCTCTTCCTGCCGTCCGCCTGGACGACGGAGGTTTCCAGCGGATCCTCGTCCCGGGTGAGGCGGCGCAGGGACTGCACCGCGGGCGGTCCGGTGTAGCGGAACACCGTGCTGCCCTTGCCCTCCGTCTTCCCGGTCAGCGGTGTCGCGGCCTCGACGGGCAGCAGGCGCAGACTCCACGCGCCCACGCGCTCCAGCCGCAGCCGGACCTCGCTCTCGCCCGAACCGAACACGAGGGTGCGGCCCTCCACCCCGTGCGTGCTCGATTCGATGAACTTGTCGGCGTCGTCGTACTCGTCCAGCCGCTCGACCCGGTAGCCGCCGTACCCGTTCTCGTCCTTGATCGAGTATTCGAGGATCGCGGGCTTCCCCGGCTCCGGGTTGACCAGCGTGACCGTCTTCGCGCCGCGGCCCGAGTGCTCCTCCTTGGCGCGGCCGAAGCGGCCGAGGAGGCCCTTCGTGCGGGGCCCGTCCTTGGCCGCGCCGTCGCCCGCGTCCGCGTACGGCTGGGCGGGCGGCGCCGCGGGGACGGCGGCGGGAGGTGCCGGGGGGACCGCGGTGGGAGGCGCCTGCGGCACGGTGGCGGCCGGCGGCTCGAACGTCATGGCCGGGCCGGGGTCGAGGGCGGGCAGCGGCCGGGCGGTCAGCTGCCAGGGGCCGTCGGCCTCGACGAGCAGCAGCAGCGGGCCCGCCGGGACGGGCGCGGTCTGCCGGAGCCGTCCGACGTCGTTGAAGATCAGGTCCTGGGAGCCCTGGAGGTTGTGCGCGTCCACGCTCCACACGACGAACGAGCCGTCGCCGTCGCTGTCGCCGGCGAACTCCGCGTCGACGTCGGCCTCCGTGCCCGTGTAGGCGAGCACCTCGGGGCCGATGCCCTGCACGGTGCCTTGGAGATGGCGCACCGCCGACAGCGGCTGGAGGGACACCGTCCAGTCGTTGTCACCGGTGACCCGCAGCCGCAGGCGCCGGTCGTCCCCCTGGAAGACGAGCGCCCGCCCGTGGAAGTCGGTGATGGTGTTGTTGAAGACGAGCTTGTCGTCCTTGTTCCGCTTGGTGAGCGTGTACGCGTAGATGTAGCCCTCGCCCTGGTGCCAGGCATCGACGAGCACGGGACCGGGAGGGACGGACCCGCCCACGCTGACGACTCCCTGACCGCGGCCGCGCTGCACGACGGGCGCGAAGCCGGGCCCGAACGGGAACGGGGCGCCACCTTGCGGGACCGGCGGTACGACGCCCACCGGACCGGGTCCCGGCGGCGTCGGCACCGCGTCCGCCGGTATCGGTATCGGTCCCGGTCCCGTCGTCTTCGAGGGCACGGTGTCCAGCGGTACCGGACCCGACGGCGGCGGGGGCACCGCGCCGAACGGCTGGGGCCCGGCCGGCTCCTCCTCCACCGCGATGCCGAAGTCCGTGGCCAGCCCCGCGAGACCCGACGCGTACCCCTGGCCGACCGCCCGGAACTTCCACTCCCCGTTGCGCCGGTAGAACTCGCCGAGCACGAAGGCCGTCTCGCTCGACGCGTCCGTGACCTCGTAGTGCGCCACGACCGCACCGTCACCGGTCAGCGCCTGCACGGCGAGGCCGGGCACCTCGCCGAAGACCCCGCCGTCGCAGGAACCGGCGATCACTACCCGCTGCACCTGCGGCTCGACGCGCGGCAGGTCCAGCTCCAGCCATTCGGCGAGCTGCCCGTCGCCGTTCGCGTTGCCGGCGTGCCGCACGGCCCCCGAAGGATGCGCCGGCTGGTTGTAGAAGACGAGGTCGGCGTCGCCGCGCACCTTGCCGGCCGCGTCGAGCAGCAGGGCCGAGGCGTCCACGGGCGGCGTGCCGGGGAGGTCGCGACGACAGACGGCGACCCGCAACAGAGCTGCCGGGACAGGGGTGTTGGCTCCTTTGGTGATGTGCGTCATGAGGCACATGCTGACAGTGAGGATCATGTGAAGTCGAGGGGTGGGGAATGTGGAGGGCGGTGGTCCGGAAAACTGCGCCGAACAGGGCCGAACGTTTCGGCCCGCACCCGCGTCGTAGAGGAAACGCGGGAAGGGGAGGGGTGGCTGTGCTGCGCAGAAAGGCCCGCGGCGCTCAGGGGGTGGACGACCCCCTGGACGCGGCCCAGGAACGCCGGGTGCGCGCGGTGCTCGCGCTCGGCGGTGTACCGCAGGCGGACCTGCCGGACGGGGTGCAGCAGGTCCGCCTGCGGTTGCTGGAGCGCGCGGCGAAGGGGGACGAGGCACCGCGCGACGTGTCGGCGTGGGCGGCGGTCGTCGCCTCGAACCTGGCGATGGACTGGCACCGGGCCAAGCGCCGACAGGAGCGGCTCGGTGAACGTCTCGCCTCGCTGAGGCAGCTGGAGCACCCCTCGGGCGAGGACTCCAGCGTGCTCTCGCTGGCGGTCGCCCAGGGACTGGACGAACTGCCCGACGCCCAGCGTCAGGTGCTCGTCCTGCGCTTCTACGCCGATCTGTCCGTGCGCGGGATCGCCGAGGAGCTCGGCGTCCCGGAGGGCACGGTCAAGAGCCGGCTGCACGCCGCGGTGCGCGCCCTGCGTGCCCGCCTGCACGAGGACGAGGTGGTGTGACGTGGCCGAGTACGAAGGTGTGGACGCGCTGCTGGCCGCGATCACTGACGAGCCGTTGCCCGAAGGAGCGCGCGAAGACGCGGAGTTCATGGCCGAACACCGCTCGGCGGCGGCGGACCTGACGCTGCTGCGGGAGCAGCTGGGACTCATCGGGGACGCCCTGGCGGACGCCGGGAAGGTGTCGGAGACGGACGGGGCGGGTGCCCCGGGGAAGGCGGCACGGGCCAGGAGGCCGCGGCGGACCGGGAAGCGGGGGCCGGCGGGCGGACCGGGGAAGCGCTCCCGGCATCCAAGGGTGCTCGCCGTGTCGCTCGGCACGCTCGCGGTCGCCGCGGTGGCCGCGGTGGTCGTCGGCATGAGCTGGCTGCTGGCGCAGGGCGGGGGATCGGCGCTCGGGGGAGGCTCGGCGGACTCGGCGAAGTCGGACCAGCGCGGCAGCGGCGAGGGCTCCTCGCTCAGCGCTCCGGGCTACCTCGCGTGCGCCCGTTTCGTCGTCGAGGGCAGGGTGAGGGCGGTCGAGCGGGTGCCGGGCGGCGGGCAGGACCGGGTGACCCTGGACGTGGAGCGCTCCTACAAGCCGGCGAAGGGCGACGACCGGGTGACGTTCCTGATGGCCGAGGACTCCGTTCCGCGGCTCCACGAGGGCGAGCACGCCCTCGTCGCCGTACGGCGCCACCAGGAGACCGCCGACCAGTGGACGACGGGCGAGAAGGCCATCGCCGAGCAACGGGCCCGGATCCTCGACGCGCTGCCCGCCTCCCGCGGCCTGACCTGCAAGGAGTGAGCAGACCGAATCCGAGGACACGTCCCGCGGGGGCGGAGGGGGCACGCCCGGTGCCGGGACCGGCGGGCGCGCTTCACCGAAGCGGCCGGAACGGCCTTGCCGGGCGGGGGGGATCGCCGGGCGCGGGCCGAGGGCGCGCTCCGTGGCCACCGCCCGGAGGGCACGTCCTGCCGGCGCGGAGGGGACGCACGGCCGGGGTGGCGGGACACGCCCGGCGGGGGCCGAAAGGGCCGCCCGGCGTGGGGCCGGGAGGGTGCGGCGGCCGGCGGGGCCCGGGAACGCGCCGGCCGGGCCCGGGTGCGGCGAGGGGCGGGCGCCCGGTTCCGGACACCCGCCCCGTGCCGTCCGGACGGGCGCCCGTTTCCGGGCCCCGTCCCACGGCGGGACGCGCGCGTCGGCGCACGCCCCGCACGCGCTACGGCGTGACCTTGTCGATCTTCACGCTGCCGATGCCCGCGACCGTGCCGCGCGCGTTCACCAGCTGGACCTGCCCGAAGAACTCGCGTCCCTCGGGCGCCGGGGCCGCCGCGGTGACCGAGCCGGACACCGTCGCCGAGTCGCCCGTGCCGAGCTCGACCGGCGCGGACTCGTCGACCGTGACCGTGCCGAGCGCGGACGAGAAGAACACGTCCTGGTAGTCGTAGGCGGTCGAGCCCGACGGGACCGAGTAGCCGACCACCTCGACGGTGTAGGTCCCGGCGGCGGGGGAGGCGATGGACACGGCCTCCTCGGAGTCGCCGTCCGCGGACTGCGCGACCTGCGCGCCCTTGGAGTCGTAGACCGTCAGGTCGAGGTCGGCGGCGTTGTCCGAGACGTTGCCGATGGCGACGTCGAGGGACTTGGCGCCCGCGGGCACCTCCACGGTGGTGGTCTGCGTGGCGCCCTCACCGATGGTCGGCCGCGCGTTCTTGGAGGAACCGAGCGGGCCGCCCTTGAGGGTGCCGTCGAGCGCGGCGTACTTGTTCGTCACCTTCCAGGAGGCGGCGGCCGGGGTGCCGACCTTGGCCTCGGGGACGGTCACGACGGCCGGGTCGAAGTCCGCGCCGAGCACGGAGACGCCGAGCTCGTACGGGTTGTCGAGGAGCGGCGACGTGCGGCGCGACTCGACCTCGATCTCCCAGACCCCGGCCTGCGGGTCCGCGTACGAACGCACGTCGGGCTTGCAGCCGTTGCCGTCGAGGTAGTTGTTGTAGCAGAACGGCGTCGAGGTGTTGTCGACCGGAACGCCGTACGGGTGGATCGAGATGAACCGGGTCTGGCTCTTGTCCTTGAGCCCGCCGATCGCGACCTCCAGCGACCTGGCGCCCTCGGGAACGGTCACGAAGTACGACCGCGTGCTGTTGCGCTGCACCGAACCCGACGCGGAGTAGGTGTACTTGACCGGTGCGGAGACCACGACCGTCGTCAGGACCTGCTTGTCGACGCCTTCGGTCCTCGGGTCGTCGACCTCAAGGATCGCGCTCTTGAGGCCCGCGGACCGCGGGTTCGCCTGCACCTTGACGGTGACCGGCTGGTTCAGCCCCAGCTTCACCTCGTCGGAGCCGACGATCCGGAAGGTGTCACCGGCGTTGTTCTCGAAGTGCAGCTCGTGGCGGATCGCCCGGTCGGCGCCCGACGTACGGGTCAGCGTGATGTCGTACGTCTTCTTGTCACCGGCCTTGAGCCCGCCCTCGCGGTCGTACAGGCCCGTGCCGAAGCCCGGCGTCTTCAGCGCGAAGTCGATCGCGGTGTCGACCGGTGCCTTCACGGTGTAGTCGTGCGCGGTGGCGCCGTCCTTGACGGAGTCCCAGGCGTCCTGGATGTTGATGAGGCCCGCGCCCTCCTCGTACGCCTGCACACCCTTGATGTGGTCGGCCGTCGAGGTCAGTGCCGTGCGCAGGGTGGCGGGCTTGAGCTCGATGCCCTTCTGCTCGGCGGCGCTCAGCAGCAGCGCGGACGCCCCCGCGGCCTGCGGCGACGCCATCGACGTGCCCTGGAGCATCGAGTAGCCGGCCGGCAGCGAGTAGCCCGCCTCGGCGACCGGGGAGCCCGGCAGCCAGGTCTGCGTGGAGTTGATGGAGGCGCCGGGCGCGCTGAGCGTCGGCGTGAAGCCGCCGTCCTCGCGCGGGCCGCGCGAGGAGAACGGCATCATCGCGTACGACTTCTCCACCTGCGAGCCGTAGTTGGCCGCCCAGGTCTGCCTGGAGATGGTCGCGCCGACCGAGATGACCTTGTCGGCCAGGCCCGGGTCGCCGATGGTGTTCGCGCCGGGGCCTGAGTTGCCCGCGGAGATCACCAGCTGTACGCCGTAGGTGTCGATGAGACGCGTGTAGAGCTCGGCGCGTGCGTTGTTGCCGTCGTTGAGCGCGGGCAGACCGCCGATGGACATGTTGACGATGTCCACGCCGCGGTTGGCCACGAGGTCGATCATGCCCTCGGTGAGCGCCACGTTGGTGCAGCCGCCGGTCCAGGTGCAGGCCCGGGAGGAGACGATCTTCGCGCCCGGCGCGGCGCCGTTCATCTTCCCGCCGAACAGGCCGTTGGCGGAGGTGATGCCGGCGACGTGGGTGCCGTGCTCGGACTCGATGACACCGATGTTGACGAAGTCGGCCTTCTTGCCGACCCAGTCGCCCCCGTAGGGGTCCATCGGGACGTCCTTGCGGATCTCGACGACGAACGGCTGCCGCTCGGCGACGTCGGTCGTCGGGTCGTCGGTGCCGAAGTAGCCGATCTGGTGGCCGTCCTTGTACGGCTTCATCGGCTTGTCGTCGGTGAAGTCGCCGTTGTTGTTCAGGTCGACGGTGACCGTGCCTGCGGCCGGGTCGTACAGCACGCCCCAGGCGTCGGTGGTGTCGCCGTCGCGGTTGGCGTCGCCCTTGGCGTCACCGCCCGCGGTCACCGACTCGCGGAAGGTGCTGATCTCGTACGAACCGGCCGGTGCCGTCCAGGTCCTGCCGCTGTAGGTGAAGGTGGGTCCGGTCACCGCGGTGACCATCGGGCGCCAGGTCGCGTCGCCGTCCACGATCGGGTCGGTCGCGGTGACCCAGTCGACGATCTTGCGCTCGCCGGTCGTCGTCTTCTGCAGCGCGGGGTGGCCGAGGTCGACACCGGAGTCGAGGATGCCGATGGTGATGCCCCGGCCGTCCGCCTTCGGGTGCTCCTTCACGAAGTCGACGGCGCCCGTCTCGAAGGACGGGTTGTACGGGTTCTCGGCGGGGGTGTTCTTGGACGGGCCGGAGTACGTGGCGGTCGAAGTGGCCTGCTCCTCGGCGCCCTTGGCGGTGTCGGCGCTCGGCGTCGGGTCGTCCAGCGCGATCTCCTGGCGCAGGTCGATCCCGTGCACCGAGGAGAGCTTCGCGGCGGCGGCGATGGCCGCGTCGGCCCGGCCGGTGGGGACGGTGGCCCGGACGTACCCGAGCTTGTCGTAGGTGCGGCCCACGGAGCCGCCCTTGACCGCGTCCAGTTCCGCGGCGACCTGCTCGGTCCGACCGGGAGCGGTGGCGATCATCATGGTGACGTTCTTGTCGCCGCCGGCCTTGGCTTCGGTGAGGAGTTCGGCGTCGGCGGAACCGAGCTTGGCGGCGGCGGACTTGGTGCCGGGGTCGGCTGCCGGTGCGCCGGCGTCGGCCGAGAAGGCCATGGGTATCGGCCCGGCCGTGGAGAGCGCGGCCACCAGGCCGGCCGCCACGGCGATGCGGGCCGCGCGTCTCGCGCCGGATATCGGAGCGCGCTGAGGGTCGGAGGTCATCTGCATCCCTTGTAGGTAAAGGAACGAGCGCGGAGCGACCGGCTCCGAGGGTCCTTCGGGGGCCGATCGCATCAGTCCGGTATGTGGACCCGGATGACCGCTCAGCTTTGCCTAAGGGGCAGTTGTTTGGGGAGTGTTGACCGAGGCGGGATGGAGTCATGGCGTACTTCCGCCATGCGTCACGCCGGTTATGACGGAGTATCGCCGGACATGTGGGGCGTCTCAGCTCTCCTTCGTGCGCGCGTAGTGGCGAGATGCCTTCGCGCGGTTACCGCACGACGCCATCGAACACCACCGGCGGGTGCCGTTCCGCGAGGTGTCGAAGAAGTGCAGGATGCACGCCTCGTGGGCGCAGCCGCGGATGCGGTCGGGGGCGGTCTCCAGCAGTGAGAGGTAGTCGCGGGCCGCCAGCCAGGCCGGTCCCCAGGAGGGGTCGTCGAACTCGGCGTTCTCGGCCGGCCCCTGCTCGGTCAGGGTCAGGCGGACCCGCCCGTGCGCGAGGACCGCGTCGACGCGCGCGACGGTCTGCGGGGAGATTTCGTCGACGGCCGCGCGGAGGGCGTCGCGTGCCTGGAGAGTGTGTCGCAGGACGGCCTCCCCGGCCGGGAAGTCGAGCCCGTTCGCCGCCAGCCACACGGCCAGCCCCCCGGTGTCCGTCAGCAGGTCCTGCGTCTCGCCCTCGCGGTTCCAGCGGGTGTTGAGCAGATCGAGCGAGACCGGCTCCCCGGTGAGCGGGCGCGGGTCGGGGCGGGTGGGCATGGCGGGGCTCCCTTCGCCGCCGGTCGCCGCGGCGGCACTCGCTGCTAACCACTCAAGGGTAGGTCACCGGTTGCACCTCCTCGATCTAACCGTTAAAGTCGCAGACAAGGGTTAGCTCCTGAGTGGGGCTGCCAGCGACAGAGGGGACTGCCATGACCTTGCGCACCGGCCACATCGGCCTGAACGTCACCGACCTCGACCGCTCGCTCGCCTTCTATCGCGACGTCCTCGGCTTCGGGGTGCTCGGCGAGGGCAAGGAGGAAGAGCGGCGGTACGCCTTCCTCGGCTCGCTGAGCGGCGACGGCCGCCCGGTCGTCACGCTCTGGCAGCAGGCGGGGACTCCGTACGACAAGGGCCGTGCGGGCCTGCACCACCTCGCCCTCGAAGTGGACACGATCGAGCAGGTCAGGGAGTACGAGAGCGCACTGCGCGACTACGGCGTCGACTTCGCCTACGACGGCGTCGTCGCCCACCGCGAGGGCTCGGCCTCCGGCGGCATCTTCTTCCACGACCCGGACGGCACACGGCTGGAGATCTACGCGCCCAGCGGGGCCGAGGAGGCCACGGCGCCGGTCACCGCCGCTCCCACCTGCGGATTCTTCTGACCGGCCGACGGCTTCCCGAGGAGACGCCATGACCTATCACTCCGGGTCGCGCGCCGTGCAGGACCGTGTCGGCGTCCGTGACCTCGCCGACCACGTGGGCCGGTCCATCGGGCAGGGCATCCGGCCGGTGGCCGCAGCCTTCCTGGAGCAGCAGCCGATGCTGGTCCTCGGTGCCGCCGACCCCGGCACCGGCGCGGTCTGGGCCGCGCTGCTCACCGGCACGCCCGGCTTCGTCCGGGCCACGGGCGTCCGGCAGATCTCGGTCACGGGCGGGCTCCGGCCCGACGATCCGCTCGCGCCCGCGCTCCGCACCCCCGGGACGTCCGTCGGCACCATCGCGCTCGACCCCCGGACCCGCCGCCGCATGCGTGTGGACGGCCGTGCCAGACCCACCCCCCGCGGCCTCGCGGTCGAGGCCGACCAGGTCTTCTCCAACTGCCCGAAGTACCTGCAGAGAAGGGAGACGTACGAGACGACCGGGCGCGTCCCGGGCACCCCGCGCCGCGGCAGCCGGCTCTCGCCCGCCCAGGCGGAGTCCGTGGCGGCGGCCGACACCTTCTTCCTCGCCACGGTGCACGCACACGGCGCCGACGTCAGTCATCGCGGCGGCAACCCGGGCTTCGTCCGCGTCACCGCGCCCGGCGAGCTGCGGTGGTCCGACTATCCCGGGAACTCCATGTTCCTGTCCCTCGGGAACCTGGCGGCCGACCCGCGGGCCGGACTGCTCTTCGTGGACTGGACGGCGGGGACCACGCTCCAGCTCACCGGCACGGCCCGCACGGAGTTCGCGCCCGACGGGGAGCGGAGCGTGTGCTTCACCGTCACCGGGGTCGTCGAGACACCGGCGGCCAGCCCCCTGCGCTGGTCGGCGCCCGAGTACTCACCCGCCAACCCGTGAGCCACCGCGCCGCCCCGTGAACCTCCGCCGCCGGCCCGCGAGATCCCCGACCCCCGCCGGCCCGGCGGCGGTGGCCCCGCTTCGGGCCCCGAACCGTCCACGGCGGTCCGGAACCAGGTTCGGTACCCGGGGAGATGAACACGGAGTGACCCTCCCCGGGCCGTGCGAAGAGGGCTCGATGACCGCGCAGGGTGGTCCAAGATCCACGTACGGTGATCTGCGCCGGTCGTTGCGGCCCAGTTAACGCGCAGGTCACCCCCGGTGCCAACGATCCAGTGTGAGCGGGGAGTTCGCACGGCGGACGCCCCGCGACCACTGCCGACGCGTTCGCACTCGGGGAGACCGCGCCATGTCGCGCATACGTTCTGTCGCCGCCCTACCCGCCCTCGACCGCCGCACCCTGCTGGCCGCCACCGGAGCCGTGTCCCTGTCCGTGGGGGTCGGATTCGCCCTGCGCCCGGACGCCCCGGCGCACGCCGCCACGACCGGTCAGGAGCCCGTCGCCGACTCCCTCGCGCACACCGGGGCGAGGTCGACCGCGGTGCGCCCGCCGGCTCCCGCCGCGCCGGCCCCGTACACGCGCGGCACCACCCTGCGGTCCGTCGCCGCCCCGCGCTCCGGCTCCACCGGATACCGGCGGCTCGGCGACGGCCGCGGCTGGACGCGGATCCTGCGCGACGAGCTGGCCGCCGCCAAGTCCGGCCGCGCCGACCGGCGCACCACGCTCGCCGCGTTCGTGCAGCTCACCGACCTGCACCTGGTCGACGCGCAGCACCCGTTGCGTCTGGAGTACCTGCGCGCCCGGAACAAGAGCGCCTGGCGCCCCCAGGAGACCCTGACCGTCGCCGGCGCCGTCTCGCTCGTCGAACGGGTCAACTCGCTGCGCGGAGCCCCCGTCACCGGCTCCCCGCTGCACTTCGTCATGACCACCGGGGACAACACGGACAACAACTCCAAGACCGAACTGGACTGGTTCCTGAAGGTCATGAGCGGCGGCCGCATCACCCCCAACAGCGGCGACCCGCGCCACTACGAAGGCGTCCAGGCCAGCGGCCTCAAGACGTACTGGCAGCCCGACGCGGCGCTGCGCGACGCCGACAAGCAGCTCGGCTTCCCGCGCCTCCCGGGCTTCCTGGAGGCGGCGATCCGCGAGGTCCGCAGTCCCGGCCTGAAGCTGCCTTGGTACTCCACCGTCGGCAACCACGACGCGCTGCCGCTCGGCTGCTACGGCTCCCGCGGCGACTCCTACCTCACCGACTTCGCCGTCGGCGGGAAGAAGCTGATGTCGCTGCCCGACGCCGAGTGCACCGCCCTGGCCAAGAGCATCAAGGACGGCAGCAGCCCCAAGGGCACCGCGTTGCGGGACCTGCTCAAGTCGCACGCCCGGCAGATGCGCTCGGTCACGCCCGACGAGAACCGCGCCCCCTTCACGCCGACCGAGTATCTGCGCGCACAC
The DNA here is from genome assembly GCF_000424945.1 of Streptomyces sp. 142MFCol3.1. Taxonomy (NCBI): domain Bacteria; kingdom Bacillati; phylum Actinomycetota; class Actinomycetes; order Kitasatosporales; family Streptomycetaceae; genus Streptomyces; species Streptomyces sp. 142MFCol3.1. The sequence goes on along the minus strand of NZ_AUKV01000016.1, from coordinate 149,543 downwards.
CTCGACCCGGCGCACACCGGCCCCGGCCCGATCGGGCACGGCTACTCCTCGGCGAACCTGGCCGCGGGCACCCAGTACTACACGTTCCGTATCGCCGAGGACGTCATCGGTGTCAGCCTCGACACCACCGACCCCGGCGGCCACTACGAAGGCTCCATCGGCACGGCGCAGCTCCGCTGGCTGGAGAGGACCCTGCGCGAGAACAAGGACTCCTACGCCGTCGTCTTCAGCCACCACACCAGCAAGACGATGCGCAACCGCCACGCCGACCCGGCCCACCCCGCCGAGAAGCGCCACGGCGGCGACGAGGTCGTCGCGCTCCTTGCGAGCTTCGCCAACGTCCTGGCCTGGGTGAACGGTCACACCCACAAGAACGAGATCATCCCGCACGCCGTGCCCGGCAACCGCTCCTTCTGGGAGATCTGCACCGCCTCCCACGTCGACTTCCCCCAACTCGCCCGCGTCATCGAGCTGGTGGACAACAAGGACGGCACGCTCTCGCTCTTCACCACACTCGTCGAGTCCGCGGCCCCGCACGCCACGGACTTCTCCGACCTCAGCCAGACCGGGCTGGCGGCGCTCTACCGGGAGCTCTCCTTCAACGCGCCCGGAGCCCGCACCGACCTGTCCGGCGCCTCCCGCGACCGCAACACGGAGCTCGTCCTCAAGAAGGGCTGACCCGCGAGGCCGCACCCGGATCCGTCCGCGGGCCGACCCGCCCGGCCGCACCCGGAGCGTCCGGTCTCACGGCGCTCCGGTCAGGCGGTGCCGGCCGATGCGAAGCTCACCTCCGCCGTGACGACGGTGTCGCCCCGGCGGCCGGGTGCGTTCTGCTCCGCCCAGTAGAGGTTGGTGTGGGAGATCACCAGGGCGGGGGCCGGTGCGCCGTACTCGGTGAGGTCCTCCGTCGTGTGGGCGTCGGCGACCAGCGTCACGTCGTATCCCCGGACGAAGCCGCCGTGGAGGGTGGAGCGGATGCACGCGTCGGTCTGGGCGCCCGTGACGACGAGACGGCCCACGCCCAGTCCGGCGAGCAGCGCCTCCAGCCCGGTGGCCTCGAACGAGTCGGCGTAGAGCTTGTGGACCAGGGGCTCGGTGTCGTGGCGGACCAGCTCGGGCACGTACTGCCAGCTCTCGCCGCCTTTCTTGAGATGGTCGTCGGAGTGCTGGACCCAGATCACCGGCGCGCCCTCGGCGCGGGCCCTGGCGGCCAGGGCGTCGATGTTGGCGATCACGCCGTCGCGGTCGTGGCAGCCTTCCATCACGCCGTTCTGGACGTCGATGACGAGCAGTGCGGTGTTCGGGCGGCCGGGAAGCGTCGTCACGGGCCTCTCCTGTCTCTTCGGTCCTGCCTCAGTCGTGCCTGTCCTCGCGTGGGCATCACGGTAGAGGGGGCCACCGACAACGCGGACGGGTCCGGGCGTGCCGGTGGAACCGGCCATGTTCCACGGGTGGAATTACGCCAATTCCAGTTCCGCTTCACCGCTTTCACTCAGCCGGATTTCTGCATTCCGGCCCGAAAGTCCGTGGCGGGCCCATTCCGCTTGCGCGACCGCCCGTCCGTCGCGGGTCGCGGGCGTCAACTGTGAGCCCTGTTTCGCATGTTCTCGGTGTGGTTAGAGTGATCAGGTGTCCGGCGGCCCTGACCAGGCCGTGACCAGCCGGACTCCATGACGGGGGTGTGCCGTGCCTTCTCTCTCCCTTTTCTCTTCCGCACCTGTTCCTTCCGTACGTCCTTCTTCCGTGTCCCTTCGTTCCGTAGCCCCGCCTCTCCCCCTTCTCTCTTCCCGTGCAGGCCGACACCCCCGCACCTGACGAAAAGAAAAGAGCTGAGAGGAACCCGTGAGAAATACACGCCTGTTGATCCCGTCGCTCGCCGCCGCGCTGCTCGCGATACCGGTGGCCTCGGCCTCCCCGGCCTCCGCCGACGTCGCCCCGGCCGCGCCGACCCACCGCTGCTACGACCGCATGGCCTGCTTCTACTACAACAGCAACCAGCAGGGAGCCCTGGCGACGATCGGGAACGGCGGCTACAACCTGGACGGCGAGGTGTTCAAGCCCGGCACGGGCCCCGGAGCGGGCACGCGGCTGGAGGACCACGCCGCGTCCTGGGACAGCCGTACCCGCAACACCGCCTTCTGCGTCCACCGCGACCGCTGGTGGAAGGGCCCCTACAACTCGCTCAAGCCGCAGGGCCGCAAGAACCTCACCTCGGCGCTGAAGAACAAGAACTCCTCCACGAACTGGTACCCCCGCCACGAGGACGGCTCCGGCCACTGAGGCCACCGCAACCCACTGACCAGGAAAGGAACCCCCCACCCATGCGTGCAAGAACAGCTTCCCTGGCGGCCGCGGCCTCGATGGCGGCATTCGCCCTGACCGCCTGCGCGGGACACGGCGCCGACGGCTCCGGCTCCGGCCCGGACGGCGCCGCCGACCGGCGGACGAAGGTGCAGGCCTCGGTGGTCCGCACCGTCGCCCGTATGACCCTGCCCCTGGACGCCTACCAGCTCTCGCCCGAGGAGTACGAACGGAGCCGGCAGGCCACCTGGGCGCTCGTAGGGCCGTGCATGGTCGACCTCGGGTTCAAGGACTTCACCTTCCGGCCCGCGCCCGTCGCCGACGGCCTCGAAGCGCACGAGGACCTCCGCTATGGCACCTACAACGTCACCGAGGCCGCCAAGTACGGCTACCGGCCCGCCTTCGCGCAGACCACCTCCCTCGCCCGCGACGGCGAAGTGGGCGGCGAGGAACCCGAGTTCAGCCCCGCGGAGGAGGCCGCGCTCGACGGCTACCAGGCCGGTCGCACCGCTGCTCCGAAGCGGGTGACCAGGACCGCGGCGGGGGAGACGATCCCCAAGGACGGCTGCTACGGACAGGCCCTCGCCGAGGTCACCGGCGGGCAGGCCGACACGTACCTCGACGACACCCTCGTGGAGGAGCTGGACGGCCAGTCCTACGAGAAGTCCCTCACCGACCCGAAGACCCGGGCGGCCTTCGCGGCCTGGTCGGTGTGCATGAAGGGCAAGGGCTTCGCGTACGCGTCGCCGATCGACGCGAACAACGATCCCCGGTGGACCGGCGACAAGCCGTCCCGGGCGGAGATCGAGACGGCCACCGCCGACACCCTGTGCAAGGAGGAGACCGGCCTGCTCGGCATCTGGCACGGCGCCGAGACCGCCATCCAGAAGGACCTCGTCTCCTCGCACAGGCAGGAACTGGCGCCCGTGCGCGACATGAAGACCGCCACCGTCGCCAACAGCGAGAAGTCCCGCTAGGGGGGGCGGGGCACCCGCACGCGAGGAGGGGCCGCCGGCAGCCCGGCGGCCCCTCCTCCCCCTCCGGACACCGACTCCGGTCGTCACTACCGGGGCAGCACCACGACATAGGCCGCGGGTTCGCGGTCGCTCGACGCCATCAGAGCGGTGCGCACCACCGTGGCCTGCTGCTCCGTCGAGTCGCGGAGCTTCCTCGGCGTGATGTGGACGACGGTGATGCCGAGGCGCTCCAGATGCTCGCGCTTGCGGGCGTACTCGGACCACAGCGCGTCCTCGTCCTGGCGGGGCGCGCGGGTGTCCAGCTCCAGCGCGACCGCCTGCTCCGGCCAGTAGGCGTCCAGACCGCCCAGATGGGGACCGCCCGGCAGCCGCAGATCCACGTTCCAGACCGGGTCGGGCAGCCCGTGTTCGCGGACCATCCGGTACAGGCGCTGCTCGGCGATGGCGCGGCCCTCGGCGAGCAGCGCGTCCACCGCGTCCACCACATGCGGGCGGCTCAGCAGTCGTGCCTGCGTCAACTCCCGTACCACGACGGCCGGGTCGCAGTGGCCGTCGCGCACCGCCTCCGTCAGCAGGCGGCGTACGGCGCCCGCGTCGGGCAGTTCGGCGACCGCGTCGGCGAGGGCGCGGGGGACGGGCGCGACCGGGACACCGGTGATCCAGGATCCGCCGGGCAGGGAGGGCATGCGGACGATGCGGGCGCAGCCCGTGGAGCGCAGCCGGCGCAGGCGGGGGACGAGGACGTCGATCCGGTCGAGGGACGGCAGGGGCGGAGCCGACGAGAAGCCGTGCAGGGTGAGTGCCGCCAGTCCCGTGATCAGCGCGTCCGCGTAGGGCTGGGGGGCGTGCGGCTCCTCGGCGCCGGGCTGTGCGGGGATGGTGTGCGCGGTGGCGGGTGCGGGGGAGCGGGCGGCGTAGAGCAGGACCGCGTGCAGGCGCTCCTCGGAGGTGGGCGGGCCGGGGTGCAGCAGGAAGACGCCGGGGAGGATCTGCTGCCAGGGGCCGCCGGGGCGGCACTGTCCGTTGGCCTCGGCGGCGGTCACGCCGTGGCTGCGCAGTTGTGCGGAGGTCAGGACCCGCCGCTGTGCGTCGGACAGGTGGTGCAGGGGGCGGGGGGAGAGCGGGGTGTTGTGGTTCATGCCCCGGGGTTTCCCGCCCTGGAGCCGCCCTCTAACCGCTGTTACACGCCCGTCGACAAATGCAGACAAGGGCGCCCTAAAGTACGGACGTTCGACTGCCGAAAGGCGCAGGTCCGGGCGGGAAGTAATACGGGTTACGGCTCTGAATACCTGTATTTCGTAACCACCTGGTGCCGCCCATCGGACAAGCGGAAGGATCGACTCGCACAGCGTTGCGCGGAACGCCCGTGCGACCGGAGGTGCCGGTGCGGCCGGAGGCCGGTACGACCGAGGGCACCGGCCGGAGCCGGTGCCCTCACGATGCCGTGCCGTGCGGCGGGCGGGTGACGGGCCCGCCGGATCACCTCCGCCGGATCACCCTCGTCGGAGCCGGCGCGCCCGAGCCGGGCGCCGGGCTCAGCCCGCCGCGGCGATGTCGCACGCCTGACCGCGCAGCGTCCGGGCCAGGTCGTCCCGCGCCTCCAGGACCAGCCGCCGCAGCGCCGGTGCCGCGTCCTCGTGCGCCGCCAGCCACGCGTCCGTCGCGTCCAGCGTGTCCTGCGAGTCCCGCAGCGCGGGGAACAGGCCCTTCACGACGTCCATGCCGATCTGGATGGACCGCTCGGCCCAGACACGCTCGATCGACGCGAAGTACTTCGCCGCGTACGGGGCGAGCGTCGCGCGCTGGGACGGCTGCATGAAGCCCGCGATCGTCGCCTCGACGAGCGCGTTGGACAGCGAGTCGGACTCGACCACCGCCGCCCAGGCCTGCGCCTTCACCGCCGCCGAGGGGCGCGCCGCCAGGCAGCGGACCTGGTGGCGCTTGCCGGACGCGGTGTCGTCACGGGCGAGTTCGGCGGCCAGCACCGACTCGTCCGCGACACCGTGCGCGGCCAGCGGTTCCAGGAACGCCCAGCGCAGCTCCTGATCGACGTCCAGTCCGTCGATCTTCGCCGTACCCCCCAGCAGGCCCTCGAGCAGCTGGAGATCGGCCTCGCCGGACGCGACGTTCGCGAAGAAACGGGCCCAGGTGAGCTGGTGCTGGCTGCCCGGCTCGGCGAGCCGCAGTTCCTTCAGCGCGCCCTCGGTGAGCAGCCGACCGCCCTCAGTGCGCCAGTCCGGCGCCGCGTAGTGGGTGAGCGCGGAGTTCGCCCAGGCGTGCAGCATCTGGAGCACACCGATGTCGGACTCGCGGCCCGCGAACCGCAGGACCAGGTCGATGAAGTCGCGGGCCGGCATCAGCGCGTCGCGCGTCATGTTCCACAGCGCCGACCAGCACAGGGCGCGCGCCAACGGGTCCGTGATCTCGCCGAGCCCGTCCCGCAGGGTCGCCAGCGAACCCTCGTCGAACCGGATCTTGCAGTACGTGAGGTCCTCGTCGTTGACGAGGACGAGCTCGGGCGCCTCGGCGCCGGCCAGTTCGCCGACGACCGTGCGCGGCCCGTGGACGTCGATCTCGGCGCGCGCGTACCGCACGAGCGGGCCGTTCCCGTCATCGCGCCGGTACAGGCCCACCGCCACCCGGTGCGGGCGCAGTTCGGGGTGCGACTCCGGGGCCTCCTGGACGATCGCCAGCTCGGTGACGCGCCCCTCGGAGTCCAGGATCACCTGCGGGGTCAGGGAGTTGACGCCCGCGGTCTGGAGCCAGGAGCGCGCCCAGCCGGCCATGTCCCGTCCGCTCGTCTCCTCCAGGGCCGTCAGCAGGTCGCCCAGGCGGGTGTTGCCGTAGGCGTGGCGCTTGAAGTAGCGGCGGGCGCCGTCGAGGAAGGCGTCCTGGCCCACGTACGCCACCAGCTGCTTGAGCACGGAGGCACCCTTGGCGTACGTGATGCCGTCGAAGTTGAGCTTGGCGTCCTGGAGGTCGCGGATGTCGGCCGTGATCGGGTGGGTGGACGGCAGCTGGTCCGCGCGGTACGCCCAGGCCTTGCGCCGGTTGGCGAAGGTGATCCAGGCGTCCGTGAAGCGGGTCGCGCCGACGTTGGCGAACGTGCCCATGAAGTCGGCGAAGGACTCCTTCAGCCACAGGTCGTCCCACCACACCATGGTGACGAGGTCGCCGAACCACATGTGCGCCATCTCGTGCAGGATGACGTTCGCCCGGCCCTCGTAGGAGGCCTGTGTCACCTTGCCGCGGAAGATGTACTCCTCGCGGAAGGTGACGAGACCCGGGTTCTCCATGGCACCGAGGTTGTACTCGGGCACGAACGCCTGGTCGTACTTCCCGAACGGGTACGGGTAGTCGAAGTGGTCGTGGAAGAAGTCCAGGCCCTGCTTCGTCACCAGGAACACGTCGTCGGCGTCGAAGTAGGGGGCGAGGCCCTTGCGGCACATGGCGCCGAGGGGGATCTCCAGCGTCGTGCCGTCATCGAAGGTCCGCGTGTAGCGGTCGGTCACGTAGTGGTACGGACCGGCGACGACCGCGGTGATGTACGTCGAGATCGGCTTGGTCTCCGCGAACTTCCAGAGCCCGTCCGAGAGTTCACCGGCGCCGTTGCTCCAGACCGTCCACCCCTCGGGGGCCCGCACCTCGAAGCGGAACGGAGCCTTGAGGTCCGGCTGCTCGAAGTTCGCGAAGACACGGCGCGAGTCCGCGGGCTCGTACTGCGTGTACAGGTACACCTCGCCGTCCTCGGGGTCGACGAAGCGGTGCATGCCCTCACCGGTGCGCGAGTACGCGCACTGGGCGTCGACCACCAGCTCGTTCTCCACGGCCAGGTCCTCCAGCTGGATCCGGGAGCCGTCGAAGACCTCCCCCGGGTCGAGGTCCTTCCCGTTGAGCGAGACCGAGGTCACGCTCGGTGCGATCAGGTCGGCGAAGGCGGCGGCGCCCGGCTCGGCGCACCGGAAACGGATGGTGGTGACCGAGCGGAACGTGCGCGGCACCCCCTCGGCCCCCGCCTCCCCGACGGCCGAGCGCAGGTCGAGGAAGACCGCGTAGCTGTCGACGGACAGCAGCGCCGCCCGCTCCTGGGCCTCGTCGCGGGACAGGTTCTCACCGGGCACGGGTTGCACTCCTTCGGACGTCTCGGTGCGCTTCGGACATGGCGCAACAGCACCGATCCTGCCATGTGCCCCTGACCGTCGACACCCGGGAATGAGGCGGCGCGGGTCCCTGTTGCAGGTTCGGAGAACCCCTTCCTGAGGAGAGCCATGTCCGAGACCGCGACCACGTCCGCGAAGACCCCCGTCGACTTCTGGTTCGACCCGCTCTGCCCCTGGGCCTGGATGACCTCGCGATGGGTGCTGGAAGTGGAGAAGGTCCGCGACATAGAGGTGCGCTGGCACATCATGAGCCTTGCGGTGCTCAACGAGAACCGGCTCGACGAGCTGCCCGAGGAGTACCGGGACATGCTCGCGACCAAGGCGTGGAAGCCGGTGCGCGTGGTCACCGCGGCCTGGCAGAAGCACGGCGCCGACATCCTCGGCCCGCTCTACACCGCGCTCGGCACCCGCATCCACAACGACGGCGAGGGCCCGACCCTCGAGGCGATCGCCGGCGCCCTGGCGGACGTGGGCCTGCCCGCCGACCTCATCGACTACGCCGACCAGGAGGACTTCGAGTTCGACTCCGAGCTGCGCGCCTCCCACAAGGAGGGCATCGAGAAGGTCGGCCAGGACGTCGGCACCCCGGTCATCGCCGTCCCCGGCGCCGACGGTGAGCAGATCGCCTTCTTCGGCCCGGTCGTCACGCCCGCCCCCAAGGGCGAGGAGGCCGCCAAGCTCTGGGACGGCACCCTCCTCGTCGCCTCGGTTCCGGGCTTCTACGAGATCAAGCGGACGCGCACGGCCGGTCCGGACTTCAGCAACCTCTGAGCCTCACTCGGGCGCGGCGGCCTCCTCCCGGAACTCCTCGGGCAGGAGGCCGCGGTCGCTCTTCTTGTCGTAGCGCTGGTAGGTCCGGCAGCCGGGCGCGGTGCAGCGCCAGTAGTCGTCGACGTACCGGATCCCCTTGTCCTTGCGCACCGCTTCCTTCTCGGCGTCGTCCAGACGACGGAAGTCCTGCATCGTGCCGCAGGTCGGACAGGACTTGCTCTTGGTCATGAGCCCCTCCTCGCGATCACCGCCAGGTCCGGGAAGTCGGTCACCACCGCGCCGACCCCCAGCCCGTAGTACAGCGCGTACTCCGCGAAGGCGTCACCGAAATCATTGGCTCCGGTACCGCGACGGAAGTCGGCCGGCAGGAACTGGTTCTCCGCCCGGTAGGTGTACGGACCGATCCGCAGGCCGGCCGCGTGGGCGTCCGCCACGAGCGAGGTGGGTGCGCCGAGCCGGCCGTCCGGGCCCACCGGGACGAGCGCCGTCTTGTCGGGCCGATCCAGTCGGCGTACTCCGCGATCCTCGCCAGACCGGCCGGCGTCATCATGTCCTTGTACGTCGTCGGGTCCCCGGCGGACACCAGGTCGTAGGGTCCGCCCGTGGTCCCCAGCGCCTGCCAGAGCGGCACACCGAGCCGCTGGTCCGCGACGCGCTTCAGGCTGGTCGGTTCGAAGGACTGCACGACGCCCGCGGCCTCCAGGCAGTGCCGGGCCGCGAACCCGATGCCCTCGCAGGTCGCGCGGACGAGGTCCGCCTTCGGGGCGCGGCCCCGCGGCCGGTGCGGGACGCCACCGGCGTGGTCTAACCACCGTGCGCCGGACGGGGGATGGCTGCCGGGCGGCGCGTCGAGCGTCGGTGCCGGTGCGCTCGCCGTGTACTTCCCCGACGCCGACCCCGCCGTCCTGGACCGGGCCGCCGCCGCCCACGAACCCGCGTCCGTCATCGCCTATCCGCTGGCCTCACCCGGCGAACGTTTTCCCTTCCTCGCCCCCGAGGCCACCGCCTTCGTCCTCGGCAGCCCCGCCTCGGACGCGGACCTGTGGGCCGCCCTGCTCCAGGGCGTCGGTTTCGCCGAGCGTCTCTGCCTGGACACCCTGCACTCCCTCGGAGCCCCCATGGACGGCACGCTCACCTTCACGGGCGGCGCCGCCCGCAGCCCGTACTGGAACCAGCTCCGCGCCGACATCCTCGGCCGCCCCGCCCACATCCCCGAGGAGACCGAGCCCGCCCTGGGCATGGCCGCGCTGGCCGCCCACGGCACAGGCGCGGCGTCCACTCTCGCCGGGGCGGCCGACCGGATGGTCCGGGTCCGCACGGTCGTCACCGCCCGGCCCGCACCGCGCTGTTCGCCGCGTCCTACGCACGACTGGTCGCGGAACTGGAGCGGCGCGGCTGGCTGACCGCCTCCGTCGCCGCGCACGCGCGCTCGCGTCTCGACCTCGGCGGTACGGGCTCATGAACGCGTCCTGGCCTGGATACTGCGGGCTCATGAGGACCACGAGCACGACCTTGCTGCTGGCCCGGCACGGGCAGACCGTCTGGCACGCCGAGAACCGCTACGCCGGAGTGAGCGACGTCGCCCTCACCGACGAGGGGCGCGCCCAGGCGGAGGCCCTCGGGCGCTGGGCCGCCGCCCACCCCGTCGACGCCATCTGGACCTCGACCGTGCCCCGCGCCATCGCCACCGCCGGTCCCGCCTGCCGGGTCCTCGGCCTCACTCCGCACCGCGAACCGGCCCTGCGCGAATGCGACTTCGGCGTCGTGGAGGGCCGTACGCTCGCCGAGTTCGAGGCCGAGAACCCGCAGCGCGCGAAGGCCTTCCGGACGGATCCGGTGTCGTACCCCTTCCCCGAGGCGGAGGACCCGCGCACGGCCGCGGCCCGCGGCACGGACGCCCTGCGCCGCGTCGCCGCCGCCCACCCCGGCGAGCGCGTCCTGGTCGTCGCCCACAACACCCTGCTCCGCCTGGTGCTGTGCTCCCTCCTGTCCGTCCCGCTGAGCGAGTACCGCCGCGTCTTCCCGCAGCTGCGCAACGCGGCGGTCAGCGAACTCCGCTTCGAGGACGGACGAGCCGCCCTGCTGTCGCTCAACGTCCCCTGCGGCTGAGTGGCCGGCCCGCCCGCGTCAGCGGCGGTCGGCCGGTGCCCCGGGACGGAGGAGCCCCCGCGAGTCACGTCCTCGCGGGGGCTTCCCGTTCATCGGCCTGCCACGTGAAGGGTGAGAAGACGATCACGAGCAGGACGCTTCATACCGGCTCAGCGGGCCGGCAGCAACACGTCGGCGCGAGACGTGGCCGCTTCGTGACGCCGGGCCACGTCCTGCCAGTTCACGACCTGCCACATGGCCTCGATGAAGTCGACCTTCTGGTTCTTGTACTGGAGGTAGAACGCGTGCTCCCAGGCGTCGAAGACGAGGAGCGGCACCGCCCCCTGGCCGACGTTGCCCTGATGGTCGTACACCTGCTCGACGATCAGGCGCCCGCTGAGCGGCTCGTGGGCGAGGACGCCCCAGCCCGAGCCCTGCGTGGTCGCGGCGGCCTTGGTCAGCTGGGCCTTGAAGGCGGCGAAGGAGCCGAACGACTCGGTGATGGCATCGGCCAGGCCGCCCACGCCGTCCGCGGCGAGCGGTTCGCCGCCGCCCTCGCCCGTCATGTTGTGCCAGTAGATCGAGTGCAGGATGTGGCCGGACAGATGGAAGGCCAGATTCTTCTCCAGGCCGTTGACCGAGCCCCACGCCTCCTTGTCGCGCGCTTCCGCGAGCTGCTCCAGCGTGTCGTTGGCGCCCTTCACATAGGCCGCGTGGTGCTTGTCGTGGTGCAGCTCGATGATCTCGGGGCTGATCACGGGGGCGAGCGCGGAGTAGTCGTACGGAAGTTCAGGGAGCGTGTAGACGGGCATGGCGGGTCCCCTCCGACCTCTTATTGCAAAGGACTTGCAACTGCAAGCTAGCAGCAAGAGGGTGGATGCGCGTGCGTGGGCGCGCCGAAGGGCCCTCGCACGGGATCCGTCCTCCGCGCGAGGGCCCCTCGGCGATGCGCGCTGACGCGGGCGGCAGGCGGCCGCGCCGACTCGTCGCAGGTCGACGTGGCGACGCGACGAGAGGTTCCGGGCCTGGGCAACCATGTGCTCGACGAGAAGTTCCGGGCCTGGGCAACCATGTGCTCGAAGCCGGCACAGCTGGCCGCGGCTGCACAGACGGCGATCGACGGGCGAGACGGCGAGAAGCGGCCGGCACGTTTGGCGGGACCCTACAGACGTCGGGCGCCGCGTCCTCGTAGGCCAGGCCACTTCACCTCAGTGACCCGTATCACGTCGTACTCGGTGTAACCCTCACTCTTTGTCCGGAGCCCACCAAGTCCCCGTTCCAGCCTTTGTCGAGCGCTGACGGTGATCGGCTCGAGGGCGCTGGGATAGCGTCACCGTGTCCCGAATCTGCCCGCACCCGCCGGAGTCCCCATGAGCACCGCTGCCGTCACGACCTCCCGCCCCGGCGAGGTCCTCGCCGATCTGCTGCCTTCCTCCCGTGTCCGGGATGCCGCCCTCGTGATCGGCGGTGCCGCGCTCACCGGGCTCGCCGCCCAGATCTCGGTGCCCGTGCCGGGCTCCCCGGTGCCGGTGACCGGCCAGACCTTCGCGGCGCTCCTCGTCGGCACGGCGCTCGGCGCCCGCCGCGGCTTCCTGTCCCTCGCGGTGTACGCGCTCGTCGGCATGGCCGGCGTGCCGTGGTTCGCCGGCGGCAGCTCCGGTGCCGGTGCCCCGTCCTTCGGCTACATCCTCGGCATGCTGCTGGCGTCCACCGTCGTGGGTGCCCTGGCCCGGCGCGGCGCCGACCGTTCCGTGCTGCGCATGGCCGGCACGATGCTCCTCGGCGAGGCGATCATCTACGCCGTCGGCGTGCCCTATCTGGCCCTCGCCACGGGCATGTCGGCGAGCGCGGCCGTCGCGGCGGGCCTCACCCCCTTCCTGATCGGTGACGCCCTCAAGGCCGCCCTGGCGATGGGTGTGCTGCCCACCGCCTGGAAGCTCGTCAAGCGGTGACGTCCGGCCGGCTCCGGCCGGTGACGTCGTAGTTCCTGCGGAAGAGGTTCGCCGGGTCGTGCTGAGAATTCGGCCCGGCGAGCCTCTCGTGCGTCGCGGGGCCGTACAGGCCTCGGGTGCGGTCGCCCGCCCCGAACGCGACGTTGAGCGCCCGCCCGGTCGTCCACGGGACGAGGCGCTCGAACGCCGGGTCCGGCGGACCGCGGGCCTGCTCCGGTTCCGCCGTCGCCGGCAACCGGGTCGGCCACGGCCGCGTCGGAGACGACCGGCCCGTCGTACAGCCGGGCCACCGGCGCCAGGCCGATCTCCAGCCCGGTGATCGCGCCGACGTTGTGGCCGCCGCCGGGCAGCGCCCAGTACAGGTCGGGGCACGACTACCGGGTCACCCGGCGCAGCCGGCTGTCGGCCGCGACCACCTCCGGCGACCGCACATGATCGGCCGCGTACCCGAACTCCCGCGCCAGGAAGCCGAGTCAGCGCGGACGCGGGCAGGCACCGGCCTTTCCGGGGGCGCGGAAACGGTCCAGGTACCGCCACTTGGCGGGAGCGCGACGCGGGCCGGGTGCCGTACTCGGCGCCCGGCCCGCGTCGCGCTCCGCCGCGTCCCGTCAGGACTGCTGCTGCCGCCTGCGCGGACGGTGGGCCCACCACAGTCCCGCCGCTCCCGCGGAGATCAGTGCGGCACCCGCCATGCCCAACGGCACGACCTCACTGCCGGGTCCCGTCTTCGGCAGCCGGTCGCCGCCGGGCGCCACCGGCTGGTTGTCGGTGCCGAGCAGCAGCGGGGTGGCGGGGGCGTTGGGCGACGGGTTCGTCGTCCCGAACGGCACGGGACCCTGCTGCCAGTACGTCTTCTTCCCGTCGCTCGTCTGGACCGGGAGGCAGATCTTCCCGGTCTTGCTCGTGTCGAACGTCGCGTCCACGGCGTACGACTTCGACTTCCCGGCCGCGAGACTGCCGACCGAACAGACGAAACCACTGTTCGAACCGTCGGGCAGATCCTTGTCGGCCATGGCGTCGCAGCCTTTGACGCCCTTGACCTCGAGGCCGTCGAATCCGACCACCAAAAGCCTGATCTGGCCGCTCTCCTTGGTCCCTTCATTCTTTACCGTGGCCGTGATAGCCGTCTTATGCGTGCTGTTGTCGACCGAGATCTTCTCCGGCAGAAGCGTCATCACCTTGACACCGGCCGGCGCCTCGTCAATTGCCTTTCCCCCCTTGCTGCTCCCCGGTCCCTGGTCGTCCGCGACGGCGGTGAAGGAAAGGATCATCACGGCCGAGAAAGATGCCGTGAGCAGCGATCCCGCGATGGTCGTCGTGCGACGAGAACTCATGTTCGTCCCCCTTGGCTGCGCCTGAATTCGCAGTACTTGAAGAGGTACCACAAGATTTCTCCGCACTATGCTGGTACGGCCTGAAGTGTGACCATTGTGTTTCCATTGTGGCGGGCGGGTGTGACTGATGTTGAGGGGGTGCGGGGATTGTCGGCGAACGTGCAGGGCGGTGTCCCGGGATTACTGGTGACGGGGCGTTATCGCCTGGTCGAAAGCATCGGACAGGGGGGAATGGGGCGGGTGTGGCGAGCCGCCGACGAAATGCTCGACCGGCAGGTCGCGGTCAAGGAAATGCGCATCGACGGACTCGACGCCGAGGACACCCGCACGCGCCGCGAACGCACACTGCGCGAAGCCAGGGCCACCGCCCGGATCGACCATCCCAACGTGGTGCGCATCTACGACGTGGTGGACGAGGGCGAGCGGCTGTGGATCGTCATGGAACTGGTCGCCGGGCGCTCCCTCGAACAGATCGTGGTGCGGGACGGGCCGCTCGACGAGCGTGAGGCGGCCCGGATCGGGCTCGAACTCGTGGCGGCCCTGCGCCAGGTGCACGCCGGGGGAGTGCTGCACCGCGACATCAAACCGGGCAACGTGCTCGTCGAACACCAGGGGCACCGCCGCGTCGTCCTCACCGATTTCGGCATCGCCGCCCTGCAGGACGCTGAGGCGCTCACCATGGTCGGGATGCTGGTCGGTTCCCCCGACTACATGGCGCCCGAGCGCATCTCCGGCCGGCCCCAGGGACCGCCCTCCGACGTCTGGTCGCTGGGCGCGACACTGTGCGCGGCCCTCGGCGGAGGTTCCCCCTTCTCCAGGTCCACCACCTTGGCCACTTTGCACGCCGTGTTGTACGAGGAGCCCGAACTCCCGGCGGCCGCAGGCGACTTGCGGGACGTGCTGGCCGCCCTCCTGGACAAGGAACCGGATGCCCGGCCCGGCCTGGAAGAACTGGAGGCGGCGCTCGGACGCATCGTACGGCCCGCGTACGACGTCGACCGCGAGGCCGAGTTCGCGTCCCGTGAGGAACTGGTGCCCGGCACGACGCCCGTGCCGGAGGCGGGATCCGGGCCCGACCGGACGTCGGCACCGGGGAGCGGACAGCGGCCCGGGACGGGGCCCGCGTCCGCGACCGCGCGAGGACCTGAGGTCGAGACGGTGCCCGAGTACGACTTCGAGCCCGGGGCCGTGTCCGGGCCCGACCCGACGCTCGTGGCCGGACCGGACCCCTCTCGGCCCGGACCCGGCGTGGCTACCGGGGCCGGGGCAAGTGCGGACCCCGTGCCCGAACCGGACATGGCCCCGGTGGCCGGGTCCGATCCCGTGCCTGGCGCGGTCTCCATATCGGACACGGACGCGGACGCGGACACGGAGCCCCGGCCCGATCCGGCGCCCGGGTCCGGGCCTTCCGCAGGGCAGGCCCGGCAGCCGTCCGCCGGCCGGGTCCCGGGGCCCGCTGCCGAGCCGCCCGTCGCCCCCACCCCGGCACCGGCTGCCGAGGTGTCCGCCGCGACGTCCGCCTCCGGCCCGGATCCTGTGTCCGAGCCGTCCGAGCCGTCCGAGCCGTCCGTACCGCCGGTCCCGGGGCCGGCGGAAGGCGAGTCGTCCTTCCCGCCCGAGCCGGGCCGCGACGCACCGGAAGCCGTGCCTTCGGCGCCCGGACGGGTCCCGCCGACCCGTGAGGAACCGGCGCACGACACCCGTGACATCCACGGGACACGGAGGATCCCCCGGGAGAAGCCGACTCCCGCGCTGCTCGACGCCCAGCTGATACGCGCGGCACGACGGCACCCCTCGGACCTGCCCGAGGCCGTTCCGCCACCCGTGCACGACGCGGTACCGGTGCCGCGCACCCCGGTGCGCAAGAGTTCTCTCGACTTCACGAAGCCCCCCTCGGAGCGTCCGCCCGCCGAGGTTCCCGCCCCTGCCCCCGTTCCCGTCCCGACGCCCGTCCCGGAGCCGTCGTCCCACTCCGAGGCCCGGAACGCGTCCACCGAAGTGCCCTCGGAGCTGCGTGCGGAGCCCGGCTCGGAGATCCCCTCCGGGGGCGTCCCCGAGGCGTCGGCGCGGGCGGTGACGGAGGCCGCGCTGCCGACGGCGCCCTCGCCCGGCGGCATGCCGCCGGGCGAAATCTCCGGCCCCGGGGTGCCGTCGGGCTCCGGCGCGGCCGGCGGCGCGCGCCGCGGCGGGCGGCGCGTCGGGCTGCTCGCCGCCGGCGCGGTGGCCGCCGCGGGACTCGTCGTCTGGATCGTCGTCGCAGGGTCGGGCGGACCGCCGGGCGACCGGACCGGGGCGTCCGGCTCCTCCGGTCCGGCCGTCACCGCCGGTGGCAACGGCGGACCGTCGCCCCGGACGTCGTCCTCGCCCACCGTCGAGGGCACGTCCCGCCCGCCCAGCCTGCCTCCGGGAGCGCACCGGGAGGCGGGCGGCTACGGGTGGGCGACGCCGAAGGGCTGGCGGCGTGATGTGAAGACGGGTTCGGAGGTGCACTACACCTCGCCCGACGGCACCCAGGAACTGGCGGCCAAGTCCTCGCTGGCGAAGGGGGATCTGATGGACACCTGGCAGACCTCGGAGCGCAACGCCCGCGAGGGGCGGGACTACCGGAAGATCCGTCTGGAGGAGACGGTGTTCCAGGGCCGGCCCGCGGTCGTCTGGGAGTACACGTTCACGCTCAAGGGCGAGCACTGGCACGCGCGGCTGCTCGGCTTCGACGAGAGCGGGAAGTCGTACCAGATCAACACCTGGTACCAGCCGGGGGTCGAGGCGCGGGCCCTCAGGACGTACGACAAGGTCAAGGAGAGCTTCACCGTGCTGTGAGGGCCGGATGCCGCGAACGCGCGGTGTCATGGACACCGGGAGCCTCGCCCGCGAAGGGCCGCGACCGCGAGGCGCCGCGGGTGCCGGGTGCCGGGAACACGAGAGGGGAGGGAGCCCCGCAGGACTCCCTCCCCTCGCCGCGGGGGACGGGGCTAGCCGACGGACACCTTGTCCGCCTCGGCCTCGACGGCGGGCGCCGGGCGCTTGCCGCGGACCTTCTCCTTGACCAGGGCGATCACGATCACGACCGCCGCGACCAGCAGGGACAGCAGGACGGTCGTCCGTCCGCTGCTCTCGCCCTCGGTGTCGGTGAGCATGTAGCCGAGGACGAAGACGATCAGCGCGGCGGTCGCCCAGGTCAGGTACGGGTACAGCCACATCTTCACGACGAGCTTCTCGGGCGCCTCGCGCTGGATGATCTTCCGCATGCGCAGCTGCGAGAAGCAGATGACGAGCCAGACGAACAGGGCCACGGCGCCGGAGGAGTTCACCAGGAAGAGGAAGACCGAGTCCGGGAACTTGTAGTTGAAGAAGACGGCGACGAAGCCGAAGACGACGGAGACGACGATCGCGGCCGTCGGCACACCGCGCGAGGTGGTCTTCGCGAAGGCCTTGGGCGCGTCCCCGCGCTGGCCGAGCGAGAAGGCCATGCGGGAGGCCGTGTAGAGCCCGGAGTTGAGACAGGACAGCACCGAGGTCAGCACGATGAAGTTCATGATCTGACCGGCGTGCGCGATGCCGAGGGAGTCCAGGGCCGCGACGTAGGAGCCCTTCTCCTTGATGGAGGGGTCGTTCCAGGGCAGCAGGGAGACCACGATGAGGATCGAGCCGAGGTAGAAGACGCCGATACGCCAGATGATGCTGTTGGTCGACTTGGTGACCGCCCGCTGCGGGTCCTCGGACTCGCCGGCGGCCAGCGTCGCGATCTCGCTGCCCATGAAGGAGAAGACGACGAGCAGCACACCGGTCAGGATCGTGCCCGGACCGTTGGGCAGGAAGCCGCCGTGGTCGGTGAGGTTGCCGAACGAGGCCTTGTCGCTGTCGGCGCCCGGCAGGATTCCGAGGACGGCGAGCGCACCGACGACGATGAAGCCGCCGATCGCCACGACCTTGATACCGGCGAACCAGAACTCGAACTCGCCGTAGGACCCCACGGACACCAGGTTGGTGGCGGTGAGGACGACCATCACGATGAGGGCCCAGCCCCACTGGGGCACCGCAGGGATCCAGCCTTCGAGGATCTTGGCGCCGGCGGTGGCCTCCACGGCCAGCACCACCACCCAGAAGAACCAGTACAGCCAGCCGATCGAGAAGCCGGCCCAGCGCCCGAGGGCGCGGTCGGCGTGTGCCGAGAAGGAGCCCGAGTTCGGGTTCGCGGCGGACATCTCTCCGAGCATCCGCATCACGAGCACGACGAGCGTGCCGACGAGGGCGTAGGACAGGAGGATGCCGGGTCCTGCGGTGGCGATGCCGGTGCTGGAGCCGACGAAGAGTCCGGCTCCGATGACACCGCCGATGGCGATCATCGAGAGGTGACGGTTCTTGAGACCGGCCTGGAGGCCACCACCGGGTTCTCCGGGGCCTCCGGGGCCGTGTGAGGCCTTCGTGGGGGTCGGCTGCGAGGTCATGGAGGGGATTTCCTTTGCGCCGGGTGAGCGTTGCTCCGTACGAGCGGCGTACGGATCGGCCCAGTGAATCGGAGGCAAAGGAATTCGTGAACCTTTGAATCCAAATTGTTACTTGAGGTTTACTTGAGGATCTGTGGTCTTGCTCATATTTTTAGAGGTCGACGGTAAGCGTTGCGAGTGCGAAATGGCGGCCGGGTGAAGGGTGGCACCCGGCTCTGCTGCCCCGGTGCCGCCGTGTCACACTCGGTCCATGCGCGTGTATCTCGGCTCGGACCATGCCGGCTTCGAACTCAAGAATCACCTCGTCGAGTGGCTCAAGGCCGCCGGCCACGAGCCCGTGGACTGCGGGCCCCACATCTATGACGCCCAGGACGACTACCCGCCCTTCTGCCTGCGCGCCGCGGAGCGCACGGCCGCGGACTCCGAGGCCCTCGGCATCGTGATCGGCGGCTCCGGCAACGGCGAGCAGATCGCGGCGAACAAGGTGAAGGGCGTCCGTGCCGCCCTCGCGTGGAGCGAGGAGACCGCGTCCCTCGGCCGCCAGCACAACAACGCCAACGTCGTGGCCGTCGGCGCCCGCATGCACACGCAGGAGGAGGCGACGAAGTTCGTCGAGACCTTCCTCGGCACGCCCTTCTCCGGCGACGAGCGCCACATCCGTCGCATCGACATGCTGTCGGTCTACGAGACGACGGGCGACCTGCCCCCGATCCCGGCCCACCACCCGCAGCAGGACTGACGTGTGACGGGGGGGCACCGCGCCCCCCGTCCGAGGTGACCTCACCGCCGACCGGACGGGCGGGAGTCGGGCCCCGGGACGGAGCCCCGGGCGGCAGGAGAGGATGCGGCCACCGTGCCAGAGGGGCACACCATCCACCGGCTGGCGCAGGACTACGCCGACCGTTTCGCCGGCATGCCCACCCGGGTGAGCAGCCCGCAGGGCAAGTTCTCCGACGCCGCCGAACTGCTGACCGGAGCGGAACTCACCCGTACCGAGGCCCACGGCAAGCACCTGTTCCTCGGCTTCCGCGACACCGACTGGGTCCACATCCACCTCGGCCTCTTCGGCAAGGTCGGCTTCGGTGACGCCCCCGCGCCCCCGCCCACCGACACGGTCCGCCTCCGCCTGGCGAACGAGGCCGCGTACGTCGACCTGCGCGGCCCCACCACCTGCGCGCTGATCACCGACGTCGAGAAGCGGGCGATACACGACCGCCTGGGCCCCGACCCGCTGCGCCCGGACGCCGACCCGGCGGCCGCGTACCGCCGGATCTCCCGCAGCCGTACGACGGTCGCCGCGCTGCTCATGGACCAGAAGGTCGTCGCCGGCGTGGGCAACGTCTACCGCGCGGAGGTCCTCTTCCGGCACGGAATCGACCCCTACCGCGCAGGCAGGGACCTCACCGGCGCCGAGTGGGACGCGATCTGGGCCGACCTCGTGGGCCTCATGCGCGAGGGCGTCCGCAACAACCGCATCGACACGGTCCGCCCGGAGCACACCCCCGAGGCGATGGGCCGCCCGCCGCGCGTCGACGACCACGGCGGCGAGGTCTACGTGTACCGCAGGGCGAACCTGCCCTGCCACATCTGCGGCGGCGAGATCCGCACCGCCGGTCTGGCCGCCCGCAATCTGTTCTGGTGTCCCACCTGCCAGACCCGCTGACGGCGCGACCGCGCGCCGGACCCGGTGGGCACGGCGTGCGCCGGGAGCGCGGTCAGAACCCGTGCGGCAGCCAGGGCGCGACCGCCGAGGAGAACGCGACGGACGCCTCCGTCAGGGCGCCCTGGCGCAGTTCCCGCACCCGGCCGGCCGCCCCGAGCGAGACCAGGGACACCCCGCCGAGATAGGCCGCCCCCAACTCCCGTACGGACAGGGCGAGATCGGCGGTGTCCTCGGTGCGTACGCAGGAGGCGCCCTTCGCGTCGCCCGTGAGCCGCCAACGCCCCTCGTTCCAGGGGCAGAACGCGTCCTCGACCTCGAACACCACGTCCACCGGCGCCTGATAGGTCCGTACCTCCAGCGCGGCGCCGACGTCGACCAGCCGCACATGCAGAGAGTCCTTCACCCGCAGGCCGCAGCGCCGGATGTCGGACACCATGTGCTGCCACTCCTCGTCGACGGGACGGCCCCGGGTGTGCAGCCCGGTCGTCAGGTCGATGCCGAAGAGGAACCGCCACAGCGCGGCACGGGCCGCCGGGTCGAGCCCCTCGACGTCCTGCACCAGCACCGTGCCGTCGTGGCCGGACGGTCCCCAGGCGGGCTTGACCCGGAAGCGCGTGTAGCCGACGACCTCGCCGTCCCGCTCGGCGACCACGCACTGCAGGGGCGAGGCCCCGTCGCGGTCGCTCTCCGGGTCGAGCAGTCCGACCCGCTCCCAGCCGGGCTGCCGGGCCAGCATGCCCGGACGGGTCGGCACGAGTCGCGCGTACACCGCCTCGCACGCGTCCAGGACATCTGCGGGCGCCTCGTAGCGCAGCCGTACGCCGTCGGTGCCGGGCGGCACGGACAGCCGTACCCGGCCGGTGTCGATCTCGGCCCTGATCTGGAAGGTGCCGATGCCGTAGCCGAACCGGCCGTAGATGTCCGGCTCCGACGCGGTCAGGACGGCGAGCGGTTCGCCCGCGGCGTGGATGTCGTCGAGCTGGCGCCGCATCATCGCCGTCAGCACCCCGCGCCGCCGGTGCGTGGCCGCGACGCTGACCATCGTGACGCCCGCCGCCGGCACCAAGGCGCCGCCGGGGACAGTCATCCGGAAGGAGAAGGCGCCCGCGGTGCCCACGCACCGCTCTTCTTCCCACACTCCCAGCGAGCGGTCGCACTCGGTGAGCGCGTCCCAGAGCTCGCGCTCCTCCGTGGCCTCCTGCACGCCGCTGAACGCGCGGATCAGGGTCTCGTACCACGTGTTCCACTCGCTCTGCCGCAGCACCCGCACGTCAGTCGTCATGGCCCATGAGTACCAGGGCAATGCGGTACGAGCGAGGGAATTTCGGCCGAAGCGGGGGCCGCTCGCGGTGATGTTATCTGTGAAGTTCAGCGCTCGGACGGGGGACAAGTGGGACCTCCCGTGCCAAGCACCTGGTCCGATGGATAGGGTCCCGAACTAATGGCAGCAGGACGAGAGCGGCGCGCGGAAGCCGATACGTTCACGGCCCGGTTGAAGAAGCAGTGGCACCGGGCCCGCACAGGGCTGCGCAGATCCGCTGTCGACTACTTCCGCGGGGACGGCTCTGACTGGATCGCGCTGGCCGGCCTGCTGCTCACGGTCCCCGTGATCGCCTCCACGACGCTGGTGAACTCGGTGTGGTGCTCACCGGCCGCCCTGGTCCTGCCGATCGTGGCCGGCGGACTGCTGCTGCGCCCGGCCAGTCTCCTCGGCCTGTACGCGGCCGCCGCCACCGCGCTGATAGTGGAGTCCGTGCAACTGGGCCCGTACACCGAGGGCCCGTCCCGGGTGACGCCGGGCGTGGTCCTCGTCGTCGCCGCCTGCGGCTTCTTCGGTCTGCTGATCGCCCAGTTCCGCAGCCGGGTGGGCGTCCCCTGGCGGCGCGGCGGCACGATGCTCTTCGACCTGCGCGAACGCATCCGGGTGCAGAGCAAGCTGCCGAAACTCCCGCTGGGCTGGCACCGCGAGATGGCGCTGCGTCCGGCCGGGGGACAGTCGTTCTCCGGGGACTTCGTGGTCGCGGCCCGGACGAACGGGGGCCGCACCCTGGAGGTCGTGCTCACCGACGTCTCCGGCAAGGGCATGGACGCGGGCTCCCGCGCGCTGCTGCTGTCGGGAGCCTTCGGCGGCCTCCTCGGTTCGCTTCCGCCGCACGCCTTCCTCCCCGCGGCCAACGGCTATCTGCTGCGCCAGGACTGGGACGAGGGCTTCGCGACCTCGATCCACCTGGTCCTCGACCTCGACTCCGGCGACTACGAACTCTTCTCCGCCGGGCATCCGCCGGGCCTGCAACTGAGCGCGGGCAGCGGCCGGTGGGAGGAGAAGGCCGCCGAGGGGCCCCTGCTGGGCGTGTACGACGGCGCCCAGTTCGACCCGGTGAAGGGCTCGCTGCGCCCCGGCGACGTGCTGATGCTGTTCACCGACGGCCTGGTGGAGACCTCCGACCGGGACATCGTCGAGGGCATCGACCGGCTGACCGGTGAGGCCGACCGCTATGTGGCGGGCGGCTTCCACGGCGCTGCCTGGCACCTCATCGAGGCGGTGGCCAGGGACGTCAACGACGACCGCGCCCTCCTCCTGATCTGCCGCGAGGGCCCGGCTCCGGCGCGGGCCTGACCCGCCGCGCGAGCCCACTGGGCCGCGGGTCCGATCCACCGCGCGGGCCCGGCCTCCCGTGCCGTGGGTTCTTCGTCCGCACGGGTCCCGAGCGGACCGGTGCGGGGTGACACTGGTGCCGTGACTCACACTCTCCTGACCCTCGCCGAAGTCGAGGCCCTCGCCCGTGAGGCGCACGCCGGCCAGACCGACAAGGCCGGGCGGCCCTACAGCGAGCACCTCCGGGCCGTGGCGGAGGGCGTCCGTGAACGCGGCGGCGACGACGAGCAGGTGGCCGCGGCCTGGCTGCACGACGCGGTCGAGGACGACGCGCTCTCCGAGGACTGGCTGCGCGAGGCCGCCCTGAGCCCGCGCACCAAGGACATCGTGCTGGCGGTGACGAAGCGGGAGGGCGAGGCGCCGGAGTCGTACGCGCGGCGCATCCGCACGACGCCGGGCGCCCTCCTGGTGAAGGCCTCGGACCTGGCGCACAACGCGGACCCGGTCCGGCTCGCCGTCCTCGACGAGCACACCCGGGCCCGGCTGACCAAGAAGTACGCGGCGATGCGCACCCTTCTGGGGCTCCCTCCCGGCTAGGACGCGACAGAGGCCGAACAGCGAAGTGCGGGCCCGGAGTTGTCTCCCGGACCCGCACTCCCGCCCGTCAGGGGGCCGTACGACCTGCCGATGTGTGCCGCACGAATCGCCGAGGTGTGCCGTTCGGCGCCGCCTACGCCCTGGCCTTCTCCCGCTCCCGGGCCAGCTCCTTGGCGTCCCGCTTGAAGGCCCACTCCATCCTCGGCTCCATCGCGAAGCGGAAGATCCGCTGGAAGGGCCGGGTGCAGAGCAGGGTGACCGCCGCGGCCGCGACGAGCGTCACGGCGATCTCGCCGAGCGGCTTGTGCAGCCAGGAGGGCTCGTACCAGCCCCAGTAGTCGGCGGCCTTGACCAGGAATCCGTGCAGCAGGTAGCCGTACAGAGTGCCCGCGCCCAGGGCCGTGAACCAGAAGGTGCGACGCGGGACCCAGGCGAAGAAGCAGGCGGTCAGCAGCAGCGAGCAGCCGAAGAGCGCGAAGGTCATGACCGCGCCGGACCACCACGGGGCGCCGAGGTCCTGCGCCGCGTCACGGTGGTAGAACCACGCCGTGTTCATCCGGGGCACCGCCCACCAGCCGACGGCGAGCGCGGCGGCGAGCACCGGAACCGACAGGATCCGCACCTCGCGCCGGCGCACCAGCTGGAAGTGCTCGGGCTTCATGACCAGACCCAGGACGAAGAACGGCAGGAACTGCAGGACGCGCTGGAGGTCCAAGTCGTCGCCGATGTCGGGCGACATCGAGGCCACCACCGCGATCGTCAGCGCGAGCGGCAGCGGCCAGCGGACCAGCTTCCACAGGGGTGCGGTCAGCCGCCAGACGAAGAGCGCGACCAGGAACCAGGTGAGGTACCAGGGGTCGAGCAGGGTGATCGATTGGCCGGGGTCCGGAGCGGCGTAGCGCTTGAAGAGGGAGTACGCCGTCTCGAAGAGGACGTACGGCACGAGCACGCCCGTGACCAGGCGCTTCAGCCGGTCGGGCCGCATGTCGAAACTGCGGGAGAAGTAGCCGGAGATGATGATGAAGGCCGGCATGTGGAAGGTGTACACGACCGTGTACATCGCATCGATGATGCGGCTCTGGTCCCTCAACGGCTCCCATGCGTGGCCCATGGCCACGAGCACGATCGCCAGGTACTTGGCGTTGTCGAAGAACGCGTCGCGCTGCTTGGCGGGCTTGGTGCCCGCCGGGGCGGCGTCACCGGCCGCTCTCGGGGTCTGCGGGGAGCGCGGGCTCGGTACTCCGTCCGCCGGCTCCTGTGCCGGGGGGAGTGGCGATCTGTGGTGGCCGATCGGTCGGAGCGAGTTCGTCACAGGCCCTCCCACCAAGCACTCGTGGAGAAGACCCTGGACCTCGCTGCGCGTGCGGGGGACGTGGCGGCGTGGAACATCTGAGGCACCCTAGCGTTGTATGTGCGAGTTAGTAAAACGCTCGACGTCATTCCTGCTTATCGCCTGCGAGTACCCCGTATTTGAAGAAGTGTGCCTGCCTCTTCGCAAGTGGTTCCACATACCGATCCGCTTACCGTATAGGGGTGTTCTGTCCTCTTTCATCCTGACTAAATGGTGCATAACGTTCGCGGGCGACTCTGGCGATATGTCCGATTGATTAGTCTTTCAGGGCGGCTTGCGCGGGTCCCGGTGTGCCCGTGGCAACAATTCGAATTACCTGCGAACAGGATGTGTGGACACGGCAACGGTCCCTCTGAATTACATCCGTCGTACTCGTGCGGGGGGAGCCTCGAATTGCCGTACGGGGCCACTCCGTTCACGCACCCCGAGGCGTTGCGCCTGTGCAGGTCGGGCGCATCCGTGGCCGACGATGCGTCACCGGCCGCATACGCAGGCCGGGTTGGTGGCACGATGGTTTCTGGCGGGGGTGTGCGGGGCTTGCACCTCCGGGCCGGGAGAGCGGACCGACCGTAGGGTGTGATCAGTTGTGGCCATTTCGCTGTCAGTGGTGCTGCTGTTGGCGATCATCCTTGTGGTGCTGATCCGAGGGGGATCGATCAAGGCGGGACCTGCCATAGTCGCGGTGCTCTTCGGCTTCTTCCTCGCGTCCACCGGCATGGCTCCGTCCATCAACCGCTTCCTCAACTCATTGGCGGAGACCATCAACTCGATCAGCTTCTGAGCGGAACCGGACGGATACGCTCGCCCTCGGAACACCGGCGGAAGCCGGGTGACGCGGAAGCGGGGGGCGTACGAGGATGGCGCTGCGTGCATCGGACCCGCCGGAGGTGGGCGGATACCGCATCGAGGACCGCCTCGGATCGGGCGGCATGGGCGTCGTCTACCTCGCACGCTCCGCCTCCGGCCGCCGCCTCGCGATCAAGGTCGTGCACGGCCAGTACGCCGACGACGACGAGTTCCGCACCCGCTTCAGCCGCGAGGTGGCCGCGGCCCGTCAGGTGAGCGGAGCCTTCACGGCCCCCGTCGTGGACGCGGACGCCGACGCGCCGCGCCCCTGGATGGCCACGCTCTACATACCGGGCGAGAACCTCGGAACCCGTGTGCGCGACCACGGCCCGCTGCCGCCGGACCGGCTGCGCGAGCTCGCCGCGGGCCTCGCCGAGGCGCTGCGCGACATCCATCGCGCCGGGGTCGTCCACCGCGACCTGAAACCGGCCAACGTGATGCTCGCCGACGACGGGCCCCGCGTCATCGACTTCGGGATCTCGCGCGCGGCCGAGTTCGGCGGCGCCGACGCGCTCACCCGGACCGGGCACGTGATGGGCACCCCGCCCTTCATGTCCCCTGAGCAGTTCTCGACCCCGCACGACGTCGGCCCGGCCGCCGACATCTTCTCCCTCGGCGCCGTCGTCGCCTACGCCGCCACCGGGCGCGGCCCCTTCGACAGCCCCAGCCCCTACGAGACGGCCACCCGTG
The DNA here is from genome assembly GCF_000424945.1 of Streptomyces sp. 142MFCol3.1. Classification (NCBI taxonomy): domain Bacteria; kingdom Bacillati; phylum Actinomycetota; class Actinomycetes; order Kitasatosporales; family Streptomycetaceae; genus Streptomyces; species Streptomyces sp. 142MFCol3.1. The sequence continues at coordinate 123,769 of NZ_AUKV01000016.1, read as the reverse complement.
TCGTCGAGGGCGCCCCAGAACTCGACGGACTGTCCGCCGGGCTGCGCCCCTTCGTCGAGCTGTGCCTGCACAAGCACCCCAAGTCCCGGCCGAACCCCGACGAACTCCTCACGCTCCTGCGCGACGGCACCCCTCCGAACCCGCGCCCCGGCCCGGCCCGACCCCCGTGCCGGGCCCCGGGCCCGCCCACCGGGCCCGGCCGCCCCCGGCGTCGCCGTCGCCTCCTCGTCGCCGCCTGCGCGGGCGCCCTGCTGCTCGCCGTCGCCGCCTCGGCCGCGGTCGTGCGGTACACCGGCGCCGGCCGCGTCCGCAGCGACCTGCCGCCCGGCTGGCGCCCGTGGCACGCCGCCGCGGAGCCGGCCTACCCCGCCGAGCGGGCCGGCGGGCCGTTCAGCGGCTGCGGTGCCGCCGGCAGGTCCCTGGTCTGCGCGGGGGACGACGTCAAGGCGGCCCGCTTCTCCCTCGCCACGGGCCGGCACGCGTGGACCCGGCCCGTCGACTCCACCCCCGACGACTTCGGCAGCGACGAGGGCTCCGTCCTGGGCACCCGCGCCGGCCACGTCTACGTCTACGCCAACGACGAGACGGAGTCCTCCGGGGGCCGGAAGACCGGCACGAGCCACGCCCACTACTCGGTCCAGTCGGTGGACGCCGCCACCGGGCAGGTGATCTGGCGCACCCGCACCGCCGATGGCGCCGGCGCCCTGGCTCCCGACCTCCAGGACGGCGGCGCCACGGCGGTCCCCGAGGGCGTCGTCACCGTCTTCGGCGACGACGCCCGCGCGTACGCGCTCCTCGACGCGGACGACGGCCGGATCCGCTGGACGCGGCCCATGCCCCGGGACACGGCCTGCGCCGTCGTGGCCGCCGCGCACCGCCCCTACCTGGTGTGCCGGGCCGACGACGCGGAGACCACCAGCGTGTCCGCCCTCGACACCGCCACCGGAAAGCCCCGCTGGACGGCCGTCGCCGAAGGCTCCCTCGACCTCCTCGGCCAGGACCACGGCCGCCTGATCCTCGCCGAGACGGCTCCGGAGACCGCCCACCGCGCGCTCACCACCGTGGACGCCACCACCCACCGGCTGCTCAGAGTCCCGCTCGCGCGCCCGCAGCCCGCCGGAGCGGCCGTCCACCTCGCACGCGGCACCCTCTACTTCACTCTCGGCAACGGCAGCGTCCGCGCCGTCTCCCCGCGCACCGGCCGCCAGGCCTGGGAGAGCAACTCGTCGGTGGAGTTCCCGGGCCCGCCGCTCGCCTCCGCCACCCATGTCTACGTCGCCTCGCCGAACGGCCGCCTCGCAGCCCTGGACCGCCGCACCGGCCGTGTCGACGCCACCCGCCCCGGCCGCAACGACGCCGGCCCCACCGGCATGGCCGCCTCCGGCGCCCCGCTCCTCCTGGTCGGCGACGCCCTGTACGTCCCGTACGGCACGCGCTGCGTGTACTCCGTCGACGTACGCCGCCTCTGAACGCCGGCTTCGAACGCCCGGACCGAACGCCGGACGCCGTGGCCGAACGCCGTCGCCGGAACGCCGGACGCCGTGGCCGAACGCCGTCGCCGGACGCCGCGGCCGGCGGGCGCGCCCGCGGGAGCCCTCCCGGAAACGCCTCAGGGCCAGGCGGAGGAGTGGTCCTCGGCCTGGCCCTGAGCCATGTGGAGCGGGCGACGGGAATCGAACCCGCGTAGCTAGTTTGGAAGACTAGGGCTCTACCATTGAGCTACGCCCGCACAAGCGGCGCCGCAGGTCAGTGACCGCGGCACAGGAGGCATCGTAGCGGGTCGAACCCCTCCGCCGCACACCCCGTTTCCACGTCGCCCGCACGCCGGGGAAATGCGGCAGCCGCACTGCCTGCGGGCATGTACCCTACGTGTCGCACCGACGGGGTGTGGCGCAGCTTGGTAGCGCGTCCGCTTTGGGAGCGGAAGGCCGTGGGTTCAAATCCCGCCACCCCGACCAGGAGCCGGAACCCCGCGGGGCTCCGACCCTCCGAAGATCACCTTTTGGGGCGTGTACCGCCTGCGGTTACTATGCAAGCTGCGCGCCCGTGTGTCTGCACTCTCACGTCTCTCAAGGGCCGCGAATCCGCTGAAGGCCCTGCCGGTTCCGGCGGGAGCACGCAGTAGAACCCCCAAGAAGTCAGCCACAAGGAGACCGAACCGTGAAGAGCGCCGTGGAGAACCTGAACCCGACCCGGGTTCGGCTCACTGTCGAGGTGCCCTTCGAGGAGCTCAAGGACAGCCTCGACGCGGCGTACAAGAAGATCAACCAGCAGGTCACGGTGAAGGGCTTCCGGAAGGGCAAGATCCCGGCGCGCGTCATCGACCAGCGGTTCGGTCGGGGCGCCGTACTCGAGGAGGCCGTCAACGACGCGCTCCCGAAGTTCTACACCGAAGCGGTCAACGAGGCTGAGCTGAATGTCCTCGGCCAGCCCGAGGTCGACATCACGGAGCTGAAGGACGGCGAGACGCTGAACTTCACCGCCGAGGTCGACGTCCGCCCCGCCATCGAGATCCCGGACTACTCCGGCATCGAGGTCGAGGTCGACGCAGTCGAGGTCAGCGAGGAGGACATCGACAAGGCCGTCTCCGACCTGCGCGAGCGCTTCGCGTCGACCTCCCCGGTCGAGCGCGCCGCCGACGAGGGCGACGTCGTCACCATCGACCTGGAGGCCAAGGTCGACGGCGAGGTGCTGGAGGACGGCATCGCCAGCGGTGTCTCCTACACCATCGGCTCCGGCGAGCTGCTCGACGGCATCGACGACGCCGTGAAGGGCCTGGAGGCCGGTGGCGAGGCCACCTTCACCTCCGAGCTCAAGGGCGGCTCCGCCGCCGGCAAGGAGGCCGAGGTCGCCGTCAAGGTCACCCAGGTCGCCGCGCGTGAACTCCCCGAGCTGGACGACGACTTCGCGCAGCTCGCCTCCGAGTTCGACACCCTCGACGAGCTCAAGGCGGACAGCCGCAAGCGCCTCGAGAACATGAAGCAGTACGACCAGGCCACGCAGGCCCAGGAGCGCGTCCTGGAGAAGCTGCTCGAGCTGGTCGAGGTGCCCGTCCCCGAGAAGCTGCTCGAGGACGAGATCAACACCCGCAAGCACAACCTGGAGCACCACCAGCTCGGCCAGATGGGCCTCGACCTCGCGAAGTACCTGGAGATCCAGGGCAAGACCGAGGAAGAGTTCGACGCCGAGACCAAGGAAGCGGCGATCAAGGGCATCAAGACGCAGTTCGTCCTTGACGAGCTCGTCAACAAGGAGAAGCTGAACGTCAACCAGGAGGAGCTCACCGAGCACCTCATGCGGCGCGCGGCCTCCTCCGGCATGTCCCCCGACCAGTTCGCCCAGGCCGTCGTCGAGGGCGGCCAGGTGCCGATGCTCGTCGGCGAGGTCGCCCGCGGCAAGGCCCTCGCGGTCGTCGTCGAGGCCGCCACGGTCAAGGACACCAACGGCGAGATCGTCGACCTGGACGACGAGGAGGAGGAGACGGAGACGGCCACCGAGGCCGCGGACGCCTCCGCCGACGCCTCCGAGGAGACGACCGAGGCCTGATCGCCTCGTTGCACGCCGTGATGGCCCCCGGGACCTGTGTCCCGGGGGCCATCGGGCCTTCAGGGGCCGCGGGGGACCTCGACCGGCCCCTGGGAGGCCGTAGCGGCTGGTGGGCTGGTCCGGGAGGCCGCAGCGGCCGGTGGACCGGTCCGGGAGGCCGCAGCGGGCGGGCTGGTGGACCGGTCCCGGTGGCCGCACCGGCTGGTGGACCGGTCCCGGTGGCCGCACCGGCTGGTGGACCGGTCCCGGAGGTCACACCCGCAGGGGCCGAAGCCCCCGAAGGCCGCAGCCGCCGCCGGACCCCGGTCGTGGCGGGCGCGGCCGTGGGGGGGCGGTGGTCGCTCGCGGGTTTCCCCGTGCCCCTTTCGGGAGGCGCGGCCGCGGGCGCCGGTGACGGGCCGGGCCTGGGAGAATCCCCGCCCGGACCAGCGGAGCGCATGCGCTCACAGCGAACAGTTCCCTCTGCGGGATTCCCCGGAGGGAGCCGCGCGTTAGGGTCCATGAATACGAGGGCAGGGGAGTCCCCGGACGCCGCCGGGAGGCGGCACGGAACCCGGGGTCCCAGGCCCCTGCAGAAGACGTGAGACGGCCCGGCGCCGTCGTAAGACGAGCAGGTGGATACGTGACGAATCTGATGCCCTCCGCCGCCGGTGAGCCCAACTTCGGTGGTGGCCTCGGCGACCAGGTCTACAACCGGCTGCTCAACGAGCGGATCATCTTCCTCGGCCAGCCGGTGGACGACGACATCGCCAACAAGATCACCGCGCAGCTGCTGCTCCTTGCCTCCGACCCGGACAAGGACATCTACCTCTACATCAACAGCCCCGGCGGATCGATCACGGCCGGCATGGCGATCTACGACACCATGCAGTACATCAAGAACGACGTGGTGACGATCGCCATGGGCATGGCGGCCTCGATGGGCCAGTTCCTGCTCAGTGCCGGTACCCCCGGCAAGCGCTTCGCCCTGCCGAACGCCGAGATCCTGATCCACCAGCCCTCCGCGGGCCTCGCCGGCTCCGCGTCGGACATCAAGATCCACGCCGAGCGGCTGCTGCACACCAAGAAGCGGATGGCGGAGCTGACCTCCTTCCACACCGGGCAGACGGTCGAGCAGATCACTCGTGACTCGGACCGCGACCGCTGGTTCGACCCGATCGAGGCCAAGGAGTACGGCCTCATCGACGACATCATGCCCACCGCTGCCGGTATGCCGGGCGGCGGCGGCACCGGGGCGGCGTAACCGGCGTACGCGGCGCACTGTGGCGCGAGCCGGAGTGCATCGACGTACACGCGCCCCTCAAGCCCCCAGCCGACCGCCTCAGCCCTTTTCAGGCTCTTCAGGAGACACAGTGAACGACTTCCCCGGCAGCGGCCTCTACGCCCGCACGCAGGCCGAGTACACCGGCCCTCGCGCGGAGTCCCGCTACGTCATCCCGCGCTTCGTCGAGCGCACCTCGCAGGGCGTGCGCGAGTACGACCCGTACGCGAAGCTCTTCGAGGAGCGCGTGATCTTCCTCGGCGTGCAGATCGACGACGCCTCCGCCAACGACGTCATGGCACAGCTGCTGTGCCTGGAGTCGATGGACCCCGACCGTGACATCTCGGTCTACATCAACAGCCCCGGCGGCTCTTTCACGGCGCTCACGGCCATCTACGACACGATGCAGTTCGTGAAGCCGGACATCCAGACGGTCTGCATGGGCCAGGCCGCCTCGGCCGCCGCGATCCTGCTGGCCGCCGGCACCCCGGGCAAGCGCATGGCGCTGCCGAACGCCCGTGTGCTGATCCACCAGCCCTACAGCGAGACCGGCCGCGGCCAGGTCTCGGACCTCGAGATCGCGGCGAACGAGATCCTCCGGATGCGTTCGCAGCTGGAAGAGATGCTGGCCAAGCACTCGACCACGCCGATCGAGAAGATCCGCGAGGACATCGAGCGCGACAAGATCCTCACCGCCGAGGACGCGCTCGAGTACGGTCTGATCGACCAGATCATCTCCACCCGGAAGATGAACAACTCCGCGGTCGTGTGACGTATCGCTGTACCGTCTGTCGCTCCTTGGCGTGGTGCACGACAAAGTGAACCACGCCAAGGGGGGCCCGAACGGGGGGCTCGGCAAGGTACCGTCGGACATAAGGCAGCACCAGGAGCCGCTGGACCTAGGCGTCTCCCAGGCGAAGGGGAAGCACACCGTGGCACGCATCGGTGACGGCGGCGATCTGCTCAAGTGCTCGTTCTGTGGCAAGAGCCAGAAGCAGGTCAAGAAGCTCATCGCAGGCCCCGGTGTGTACATCTGCGACGAGTGCATCGATCTCTGCAACGAGATCATCGAAGAGGAGCTCGCGGAGACGAGCGAGGTGCGGTGGGAGGAACTCCCCAAGCCCCGCGAGATCTACGAGTTCCTGGAGGGGTACGTGGTCGGCCAGGAGTCGGCCAAGAAGGCCCTCTCGGTCGCGGTGTACAACCACTACAAGCGCGTCCAGGCCGGCGAGAACAGCACCGGCCAGAACCGTGACGACGCCATCGAGTTGGCGAAGTCGAACATCCTGCTGCTCGGCCCCACGGGCTCGGGCAAGACGCTCCTGGCGCAGACCCTGGCCCGGATGCTGAACGTGCCGTTCGCCATCGCCGACGCGACCGCGCTGACCGAGGCGGGGTATGTCGGCGAGGACGTCGAGAACATCCTGCTGAAGCTCATCCAGGCGGCGGACTACGACGTCAAGAAGGCCGAGACCGGCATCATCTACATCGACGAGATCGACAAGGTCGCCCGCAAGAGCGAGAACCCGTCGATCACGCGTGACGTGTCCGGTGAGGGCGTCCAGCAGGCCCTGCTGAAGATCCTCGAGGGCACCACCGCCTCCGTACCGCCCCAGGGCGGCCGTAAGCACCCGCACCAGGAGTTCATCCAGATCGACACGACGAACGTCCTGTTCATCGTGGGCGGTGCCTTCGCGGGCCTGGAGAAGCTCATCGAGGCGCGGGCGGGCGCGAAGGGCATCGGATTCGGTGCGACCATCCGCTCCAAGCGGGAGCTGGAGTCCAAGGACCAGTTCGAGGACGTCATGCCCGAGGACCTGGTCAAGTTCGGCATGATCCCCGAGTTCATCGGGCGTCTGCCCGTCATCACCTCGGTCCACAACCTGGACCGCGAGGCCCTGCTCCAGATCCTCGTCGAGCCGCGCAACGCACTGGTGAAGCAGTACCAGCGCCTCTTCGAACTCGACGGCGTGGAGCTGGACTTCGAGCGTGAGGCACTGGAGGCCATCGCCGACCAGGCCATCCTCCGTCAGACCGGTGCGCGTGGTCTGCGCGCCATCATGGAGGAAGTCCTGATGTCCGTGATGTACGAGGTCCCGTCGCGCAAGGACGTCGCCCGGGTCGTCATCACGGCGGACGTCGTCCACTCGAACGTGAACCCCACCCTGATCCCCCGCGATGCCCGCCGCGGCGGCTCGGGAGAGCAGAAGACGGCGTAGCAGGGGAGCACAGCTTGTGTGGGGCGCCGACGGACTCGTCGGCGCCCCTCACGCCGTAATCCTGCTTGTGATGTCCACCTCATCCTCTGGACGCCCCGTATCGGTGGGGGCCGGGTCCGTTCCGCGGCATCCCCTTTCCGTGGCGAGGCCGCCCCCCTCGTCGGTTGACAGCGAAACGGGAGCAACGGACATGAAGTTGAGGCGCGCGGTGACAGCGCTGTGAGTGGTGGGCGCCGCCGGTCCGGTGCCGTTGGTCATCGCCACCGCCACCGCCACCGCGGCCCAGGCCGATCACAGCACCTGCGTCAACTACACAGGCGACCACGGGTATCGAGTGGGACCGAAGGTCAAGGCAGCCTGCACGACAAGGCCCTCGACATGCCCATCGGCGAAGTCGCCGACCCCTTCTGCCTGAAGGGCCCGCTGACGATTCACGTCAGGAACGACGACGCGCAAGCCGCCTGTAAAAGGCCTGACGGTCCGGCTCATGGCAGAGGCGCCCGGCACTGTGTGCCGGGCGCCTCTGCGGTGCGTGCGTGCGAGGTCAGATCTTGACCCGGATGTCCTTGCGGAGGTCCGCGGTGACCTGCGCGGACTTCTCCATGCTCACGCCTTGGCCGCCCTCCGCCGCCACGCCGAAGCCGAGTGTGCTGTAGTCGGCCCACATGCACAGGTACTGCGTGTCGGTCTTGCCCGTCGCCGGGTTGGGGGCCTTGGCCTCCTGGCACTTCATGAGCGCGCCGTCAAGGCCCTCCGGGCTCACGGACTTCGCCTCGCCCACGAACTCGACCTCGGAGGAGGACGAGTCCTTGTCGGCGTCCTTCTTCATGTTGGTGAGCGCGGCGTCGAGGGCCGCGGCCGGGTCCTTCACCTTGCCGTAGAGCCCGGAGAAGCTGACGGCCTTCGAACCGGCGATCACCGTGGGGTCCTTCAGCGAGTCGGGGTCGTTCAGGTCGATCGTGGAGTAGATCGCGCTGACCGACTTGGCGTTCGTGATGCCGCTGGCGGCGAGGTCCTTGGCGTCACCGGAGGTCGGATCCTCCGGCTGCTTCTCCTTGCCCATCCGCTTGTACTCGCCGTTGATGACCTTCTCCGGCGTCGTCAGCTTGTGCGGGCCGTCGTCCGCGACGTCCGAGCCGCCGCCTCCGCCGCCGATCACGAAGTACGCGCCCACCGCGATCGCCGCGACGACCGCGACCGCGCCGATGATGAGGCCGGTCTTCTTCTTGCCGCCGTCCGGGGCCGGCGGCTGCGGCACGGCGCCGTAGAGCTGCTGGCCGTACGGCTGCTGGCCGTAGGGAGGGGTCTGCGGCGGGACGCCCTGGGGGGCCTGCTGCGGGTAGCCGTAGCCGGGCTGCTGCGCGGGCGGTGCCTGCTGGGGGTAGCCGTAGCCGGGCTGGGGGGCCTGCGGCGGCTGCTGGCCGTACGGGCCCGGCTGACCGTACGGTCCGGGCTGCTGGGGCTGCCCGCCGTACGGGCCCGGCTGGTTGTAGCTCATTACTGGGTTCCCCTCCAGATGCTTATGTGTTCCGAACATCCTGGCGCACAGGTCAGGCGCCCCACCCCCCGGGGCCCGCACCGTTACGAAAGAATCGTGTTTCGGGACAGGGGTGTGACGCCCCTAAACTGACCCCGTGACCGACAACGCTCAGCAGCAGCCGCCAGCATCCACTCCCGAACTGCCGACCCAGTACGCGCCGGCCGAGGTAGAGGGGAAGCTGTACGAGCGCTGGGTGGACAAGGGGTACTTCGCCGCCGACGCGAAGAGCGAGAAGCCGGCGTACACCATCGTCATCCCCCCGCCGAACGTGACCGGTTCCCTGCACCTGGGCCACGCCTTCCAGCACACGCTGATGGACGCCCTCATCCGCCGCAGGCGCATGCAGGGGTACGAGGCCCTGTGGCTGCCCGGCATGGACCACGCCGGCATCGCCACGCAGAACAAGGTCGAGCAGCAGCTCGCCGAGGAGGGCAAGTCCCGGCAGGACCTCGGGCGCGAGGAGTTCGTCGAGCGTGTCTGGCAGTGGAAGGAAGAGTACGGCGGCAAGATCCTCGGCCAGATGCGGCGCCTCGGGGACGGCGTCGACTGGGACCGCGAGCGGTTCACCATGGACGAGGGCCTGTCGAAGGCCGTCCAGACCATCTTCAAGAAGCTGTACGACGATGAGCTGATCTACCGCGCCGAGCGCATCATCAACTGGTGCCCGCGCTGTCTGACGGCGATCTCGGACATCGAGGTCGAGTACCAGGAGGACGACGGCGAGCTCGTCTCCATCAAGTACGGGGAGGGCGACGAGACCCTCGTGGTCGCCACCACCCGTGCCGAGACGATGCTCGGCGACACCGCCGTCGCCGTCCACCCCGACGACGAGCGGTACAAGCACCTGGTGGGCAAGCGGATCAAGCTGCCGCTCACCGACCGGAGCATCCCCGTCGTCGCCGACACCCACGTCGACCCCGAGTTCGGCACCGGTGCCGTCAAGGTCACCCCCGCCCACGACCCGAACGACTTCGCGATCGGCCAGCGCCACGGCCTGGAGTCGATCACGGTCATGGACGAGCGGGCCGTCATCACCGTTCACGGGCCTTTCCAGGGCCTGGACCGTTTCGAGGCACGCAGCACCATCGTCGCGGCGCTGCGCTCGCAGGGCCGGATCGTCGCCGAGAAGCGCCCGTACGTCCACTCCGTGGGCCACTGCTCGCGCTGCCGGACGACCGTCGAGCCGCGCCTGTCCATGCAGTGGTGGGTCAAGGTCGGCCCGCTGGCGCAGGCCGCCGGTGACGCGGTCCGTGACGGCCGGGTCGCCATCCACCCCGCCGACATGTCGAAGCGCTACTTCGACTGGGTCGACAACATGCACGACTGGTGCATCTCGCGCCAGCTGTGGTGGGGTCACCGCATCCCCGTCTGGTACGGGCCGGACGGCGAGGTCGTCTGCGTCGGTCCCGACGAGGAGGCGCCGACCGGTGAGGGCTGGCGTCAGGACACCGACGTCCTCGACACCTGGTTCTCCTCGGGTCTGTGGCCGTTCTCCACGCTCGGCTGGCCGGAGAACACCCCCGACCTGCAGAAGTTCTATTCGACCGACGTCCTGCTCACCGGCCACGACATCATCTTCTTCTGGGTCGCCCGGATGATGATGTTCGGTCTGTACGCGATGGACGGCGAGGTCCCGTTCAAGACCATCGCCCTCACCGGCCTGGTCCGCGACGAGCGCGGCAAGAAGATGTCGAAGTCCTTCGGCAACGTCGTCGACCCGCTCGACTGGATGGACAAGTACGGCTCCGACGCCGTCCGCTTCACCCTGGCCCGCGGTGCCAACCCCGGTACGGACGTGCCGATCGGCGAGGACTGGGTCCAGGCGTCCCGGAACTTCGCCAACAAGATCTGGAACGCCACCCGCTTCGCGCTGATGAACGGCGCGACGGTCGAGGGCCCGCTCCCCGAACCGGAGAAGCTGTCGGCGACCGACCGCTGGATCCTGTCCCGGCTCAACAAGACCGTGGCCGCGGTCGACGCGTTCTACGAGGACTTCCAGTTCGCGAAGCTCTCCGACGCTCTCTACCACTTCGCCTGGGACGAGGTCTTCGACTGGTACGTCGAACTGTCCAAGACGACGTTCATGGGCGGCGGCGAGCCCGCGAAGGTCTCCGGCCGGGTCCTCGGCGAGGTCCTGGACGTGACCCTGCGTCTCCTCCACCCGATCGTCCCGTTCGTCACGGAGACCCTCTGGACCACCCTCACCGGTGGCGAGTCGGTCGTCATCGCCGCGTGGCCCAAGGACAGCGGTTTCCGCGACGCCGCCGCCGAGCGTGAGATCGAGACGCTCCAGCAGGTCATCACGGAGGTCCGCCGCTTCCGCGCCGACCAGGGCCTCCAGCCCGGCCAGCGCGTCCCGGCCCGGCTGACGCTCGACGGCACGGCGTTCGCCCCGCACGAGGCGGCCATCCGCCAGCTGCTGCGTCTTCAGCCGGAGGGCGAGGGCTTCTCGGCCACGGCGACCCTGCCGGTCGCGGGCGCCGAGGTCGCCCTCGACCTGTCGGGCACCATCGACGTGGCCGCGGAGCGCAAGCGCCTCGCGAAGGACCTCGCGGCCGCCGAGAAGGAGAAGGCCCAGGCGAACGCCAAGCTCGGCAACGAGGCCTTCCTCGCCAAGGCGCCGGACAACGTCGTGGAGAAGATCCGCACGCGGCTCGCCAAGGCGGACGAGGACATCGCCCGTATCCAGGCACAGCTGGACCGCCTGCCCGAGGCGTAGGCGCCGGCGCGTGACACCCCGGGGAGCCCTGCTCCCCGGGGTGTCACGCTGTCTGGCGTCTCCAGCTCCCGGGGCGTCCTCCCGCCCCGTGCGGGGGGCGACCGGGGTGTCCTCCAGCCGTGCGGGGCCCGGCGATGGAGAGGTCCTCCCGCCCCTCCGGCGCCCGGCGGGCGCGGCGCGCTCCAGCCTGTACGGCGCCCGGGGCCGAGGTCGTACGCGCCCGTGCGGGGGCCCGGGAAGCCCCACGTGTTCGGACCCCGGACGGGTCGGGCGGATGGGGCGAAAACCCCACACGAACACAAGCCCGCGGCGCTCCGTAGACTGGCCTCGTGAGTGACCTGCCCCCGCACGACAGCAGCGAGCCGGACGAGCCGGAGCCCCGCGATCCGCTGGGTCTCTTCGACGAGATCGTCGCGGCCGAGACCGACCGAGACCCCGACCTGGCGGTGATCGAGGCCGGCAGCCGCACCCTGCGCACCCAGGGCGGTGGCGCCTCGACGGCCGACGTCCCCGCGCGCCCCGCCGACCCCGAGGTCGACAAGGCGCTGCGCGAGGTCGAGGCGGAGCTCGCGACCCGCTGGGGCGAGACCAAGCTGGAGCCGTCCGTCGCCCGGATCGCCGCCCTGATGGACGTGCTCGGGGAGCCGCAGCGCGCCTACCCCTCCATCCACATCACCGGGACGAACGGCAAGACGTCCACGGCCCGCATGATCGAGACCCTCCTCGGCGCCTTCGACCTGCGCACCGGGCGGTACACCAGCCCGCACGTGCAGTCGGTCACCGAGCGGATCAGCCTGGACGGGGCGCCGATCTCCGCCGAGCGGTTCATCGAGACGTACGAGGACATCAAGCCGTACGTGGAGATGGTCGACTCGCAGCAGGAGTACCGGCTGTCCTTCTTCGAGGTGCTGACGGGCATGGCGTACGCGGCCTTCGCGGACGCGCCGGTCGACGTGGCCGTCGTCGAGGTCGGCATGGGCGGCAGCTGGGACGCCACCAACGTGATCGACGGTGACGTCGCCGTGGTGACGCCCATCGACCTCGACCACACCGACCGGCTCGGCGGCACGCCCGGCGAGATCGCCGTCGAGAAGGCCGGCATCGTCAAGCAGGGTGCGACCGTCATCCTGGCGCAGCAGCCGGTCGACGCGGCCCAGGTGCTGCTGAAGAAGGCCGTGGAGGTCGACGCCACCGTCGCCCGCGAGGGCCTGGAGTTCGGCGTCGCCGCACGGCAGGTCGCCGTCGGCGGACAGCTGGTGACGCTGCGCGGGCTCGGCGGGGAGTACGAGGACGTCTTCCTGCCGCTGCACGGGGCGTACCAGGCGCACAACGCGGCCGTGGCGCTCGCCGCGGTCGAGGCGTTCTTCGGCGTCGGCGCCGCCCGCGCCGAGCGGCTCGACATCGACACCGTCCGCAAGGCCTTCGCCTCGGTCTCCTCGCCGGGCCGCCTGGAGATCGTGCGCCGCTCGCCGACCGTCGTCCTGGACGCCGCGCACAATCCGGCCGGAGCCCGCGCCACCGCCGAGGCCGTCAGCGAGGTCTTCGACTTCAGCCGGCTGATCGGTGTCGTCGGCGCGAGCGGCGACAAGAACGTACGCGGGTTGCTGGAGGCCTTCGAGCCGATCTTCGCCGAGGTCGTCGTGACGCAGAACTCCAGCCATCGCGCGATGGACGTGGACGAGCTGGCCGGGATCGCCGTCGAGATCTTCGGCGACGAGCGGGTGCAGGTCGAGCCGCGGCTCGACGACGCCCTGGAGGCCGCGATCACGCTCGCCGAGGAGGAGGGCGAGTACGCGGGCGGAGGCGTCCTCGTCACCGGCTCGGTCATCACGGTCGGCGAGGCCCGGCTGCTGCTGGGGAGGGGCTGACCCACATGCGTACGCTCTGCGCTTCGACGCTGATCGGCGAGTTCTTCGTGATCGGTTTCGCCGGGCTCGTCGCCATGAAGGACCCGGATCTGTCGACGTCCACGGTGTGGACCGTCAGCGGGATCGTCATGGCGTTGAGCGTGCTGCTCTGCGGCATGATCACCCGGCCCGGAGGTGTCCAGCTCGGCTGGGCGCTGCAGATCGCGCTGATCGCCGGCGGGTTCGTGGTGCCGTCCATGTTCTTCCTCGGCGCGATCTTCGCGGCCCTGTGGTGGGCGTCCGTCCACTACGGTCGCAAGATCGACGAGGCGAAGGCGAGGTTCGCCGCCCAGGCGGAGGCCGGCGGCAACACGGCGTAGCCGCCCGCGACTTGTCCCTCCCGTGCGGCGCGCGGGAGGGCCCGTTCCGGGAGGCCGGGCGCGTCCGGCGCCCGTCACACCTGACTCTGCGTAACAGGCACCCGGACACGCCCTGTAGCCTCGGTCCCCCGCACACTTGTGACCTGAAGGAGCCACCCCGTGAGCCAGCGCACCCTCGTCCTCCTCAAGCCCGATGCCGTCCGTCGGGGACTGACCGGCGAGATCATCAGCCGTATCGAGCGCAAGGCCGGCTGGCAGATCACCGCGCTGGAGCTGCGGACGCTGGACCAGGACACGCTGGAGCAGCACTACGGCGAGCACAAGGGCAAGCCCTTCTACGAGCCGCTGGTGGCGTTCATGTCCTCGGGCCCCGTCGTGGCGCTGGTCGTCGAGGGCGAGCGCGTCGTCGAGGGTGTGCGGGCGCTGGCCGGTCCGACCGACCCGATCGCCGCGGCCCCGGGCTCCATCCGCGGTGACTTCGGTGTCATCGTCCGTGAGAACCTGATCCACGCGTCGGACTCCGAGGAGTCGGCCGAGCGTGAGCTGAAGATCTTCTTCCCGGGTCGCGCCTGAGGGTCTCGGGCGTCAAGTTTTCGAATTATTTTCTGAGGGCCCGTCACGTCACTCGGATGCCTGACCTGGGACGGCCGACGGTTTTCGGCCGTCCCGTGGCATATGCGCGGCGATCGGGGGAACGCATGCCTCCGATGGCCCGTCTCCAGAAGCGAGGCGGTTCGTCATCTGCTGACAATGGCGAAGACCCTCGCGCAGTGTTCGGGCAGGCGCGTCTACGATGGAAGCCTTCACGTCACTGCACCCACCTCGCCGTCCTAAAAAGCCGTCAAAGCTCCACTTGGGAAGGCCAGACGAATCCTGATGGGGAACTCAATGTCGTTCATCGGCCGTGACATGGCTGTCGACCTCGGGACCGCCAACACGCTGGTGTACGTCAGGGGTCGCGGGATCGTACTCAACGAGCCGTCCGTCGTCGCGATCAACACCAACACCGGTGGGATCCTGGCGGTCGGCGCGGAAGCGAAGAAGATGATCGGCCGGACGCCGGGAAACATCGTGGCCGTGCGTCCGCTGAAGGACGGTGTGATCGCCGACTTCGAGATCACCGAGCGCATGCTCCGCTACTTCATCCTGAAGATCCACAAGCGGCGCTACCTCGCCCGTCCCCGTGTCGTCGTCTGTGTGCCCTCCGGCATCACCGGCGTCGAGCGCCGTGCCGTCATCGAGGCGTCGTCCCAGGCCGGCGCCCGCCAGGTGCACATCATCGAGGAGCCCATGGCCGCGGCCATCGGATCCGGCCTGCCGGTCCACGAGGCCACGGGCAACATGGTGGTGGACATCGGCGGCGGCACCACGGAGGTCGCGGTCATCTCGCTCGGCGGCATCGTCACCGCCCAGTCCATCCGCGTCGCGGGCGACGAGCTGGACAATGCGATCATCCAGCACATCAAGAAGGAGTACAGCCTCCTCCTCGGTGAGCGCACCGCCGAACAGATCAAGATCACGATCGGTTCGGCGTACGACCTGGACGCTGACGAGCACACCGAAATCCGTGGCCGGGACCTGGTATCCGGACTGCCCAAGACCGTCGTCATCTCCGCGGCCGAGGTCCGCAAGGCGATCGAGGAGCCGGTCAACGCGATCGTCGACGCCGTGAAGACGACGCTCGACAAGTGCCCCCCCGAGCTCTCCGGCGATGTGATGGACCGCGGAATCGTTCTGACCGGCGGCGGCGCTCTGCTGCGCGGTCTCGACGAGAGGCTGCGGCGCGAGACCGGCATGCCGATCCACATCGCCGAGGACCCGCTGGACAGCGTGGCGCTCGGTTCCGGCAAGTGTGTCGAGGAGTTCGAGGCGCTCCAGCAGGTCCTGGACGCCCAGCCCCGCAGATGACGTAACACTTCGATTCCGCCGTACGAGATCATCCCTTCTCGTGCGGCGGATCGTTGATATGGAGGCATAAACTCCTCCGACATAGAGTCATATCCTCCCCCATGACAGCCTGATCGCCCCGTGAGCATCTTCTTGCTCGGGGTTCGCCCCTGTTGAACCATTCCGACGAGGAAGGCACGGCCGCCGCACGTGAGGGACACACGAGAGAGCCGGCTGCTCCTGGTGCTGCTGATCGCCATCGCGTTCGCACTGATCACGGTGGACATCCGCGGCGGGCAGGACTCGCCGGTGGACGGTGCCCGGCAGGCCGCCGCCACCGTCTTCGGCCCGATCGAGAACGGAGTGTCGTCCGCGGTCGACCCCGTCGGCAACGCGATCTCGGCGGTTCGTGACTCCGGCGACCGGCACGACCGCATCGCGCAACTGGAGCGCGACAACGCGGCGTTGAAGGCGAAACTCGGTAGCGACGACCGCAACCGCAGCCGCCTCAAGCAGCTCGACAAGATGATCAAGGTGGCCGGTGAGGGCCAGTACGGCATCAAGGGAGCCGAGGTCATCGCCATAGGGGCCGCCCAGGGCTTCTCCTGGACCGTCACCATCGATGTCGGCGCCGACGACGGCGTCAAGCGCGACATGACCGTCCTGAACGGCGACGGCCTGGTCGGCCGCGTCACCACGGTGGGCCCCGACACCGCGACCGTCCTCCTCGCCAACGACCCCGATTTCACCGTCGGCACGCGGATGGAGTCGAGCGACGAACTCGGCTTCGCCTCCGGGCAGGGCGACCGCCCGCTGCGCGTCGAACTCCTCAACGGCAAAGCCAAGATCAAAAAGGGCGACCGGCTGATCACCTTCGGCTCGCAGGCCGACAAGCCCTTCGTGCCCGGCGTCCCCGTCGGTGTCGTCTCCCGTGTCGACCCGTCCGGCGGAGGCCTGACCCGCACGATCTACGTCAAGCCGTTCGTCTCGTTCACCAAGCTCGACATCGTCGGCGTCGTCGTCACGGCCCCCCGCAAGGATCCGCGCGACGAAGTGCTGCCGCCCAAACCCAAACCGACGCCCACGCCGACGGTGACCGTCACGGTCACCCCCTCGGCGGACGCCACCGACGACGGCCAGCAGCAGTAACAGGAGGAGCCGAATCCCATGCGTTTCAACCGGATGCTGCTCTCCGCCACCCTGGTGGTCGTCGCCCTGGTGATCCAGGTGAGCGTCCTCGCCCGGCTCCACCTCCCGGGAGCCGTCCCGGACCTGGTGCTGCTGACCGTCCTCGCCCTCGCCATGGTCTACGGCCACGTCAGCGGAGCCCTCATCGGCTTCGGAGCCGGCCTGCTCGCCGACCTCGCACCACCCGCCGACCACGCCGCCGGACGCTACGCGCTCGTCCTTTGCGTCATCGGCTACCTCGCCGGACTGGCGAAGCCCGAGACCGGCCGGCTCAAGTCCGCGACCGGACCGATGGCCGTGGTCGTCGCCGCCGCGATCGGCTCCACTCTGCTGTACGCCGGTGTCGGCGCCCTCGTCGGCGACACAGCCGCCCGCCACGTGGGCCTCAGCAGCCTGCTGCTCACGGCCGCGCTCTACGACCTGCTGCTCGCGCCGTTCGTCGTCCCCGCGCTGATGGCCCTGGCCCGGCGCGCCGACAACGACCCGCTCGCCGAGGCCGGTTCGTCCAAGTCGGCCGACGTCTCCGCCGGCTGGCTCTCGTCCGGCACCGGCCTGCGCATCGGCAGCCAGCGCGGCGGCCTGCGCGTCAAGGCGGCCAAGGCGCGCGTCGCCCGCGCCGGACGCATCAAGGGGGTCAAGCGGCTGTGAGCGCACCCCAAGCGCCGCTCGCGACACGGGACTCGACCGGCCGCGGCGCCGCCGCGCACAGGTTCGCCGTGTACTCGTACGTCCCGTACACACACTGAGAGGGGGAGGCACCAGTGACCAACATTCCCGAGACCGGCCGGACACCACGGGTCCAGATCCGGCTCGTCGTCATCCAGATTCTCGTACTCTCCCTCCTCGGCACGCTCGGCGGACGCCTCTGGTACCTCCAGATCCGCAACGGGGACGAGTACGCCAAGGAAGCCTCCGGCAACCACGTCCAGCAGGTCGTGCAGCCCGCCGTGCGCGGCTCCATCCTGGACGCGCGGGGCGTGCCCATCGCCGACAACGAGACCCGGCTCGTGGTCTCCGCCTCCCGCACCGACCTGCTGAAGATGAAGGACGACGGCAAGGCCGTCCTGACCAAGCTCGCCGCGGTCCTGGGCATGAAGCCCGAGGACGTCATGGAGAAGGTCCGCCTCTGCGACGCCAAGACGCCGCAGCCCTGCTGGAACGGCTCGCCCTACCAGCCGATCCCCATCACCGACGAGGCCACCCCCAGGCAGGCCCTGCAGATCCGCGAGCGCTCCGAGGACTTCCCCGGCATCACCGCCGAGCCCGAGGCCGTGCGCCGCTACGCGGCCCCCGGCAAGGCCAACACCGCACAGGTCCTCGGCTACCTCTCGCCCGTCACCGACGACGAGATCACCAAGGCCAAGGACAGCGACTCGCCCTACCTGCGCTCCGACCAGGTCGGCCGCAGCGGCCTGGAGCGCGAGTACGACAAGGAGCTGCGCGGCAAGGCCGGCGTCACCCGCTACGAGGTCGACAACCTCGGCCGCGTCATCGGCAAGGCCAAGAGCGACGAGGCCGAACCCGGCGCCAACCTGGTCACCAGCATCGACGCCCGGGTGCAGCGCGTCGCCGAGTACGAACTGAACGAGGCGATGAAGATCGCCCGCACCCAGTTCGACAAGATCACCGGCGAGAACTACAAGGCCGACTCCGGCGCGGTCGTGGTGCTGGAGGCCAAGACCGGCCGGGTCGTCGCCATGGCGTCCAACCCGTCGTACGACCCGAACGCCTGGGTCGGCGGCATCTCCGGCAAGGACTACGCGAGGCTCACCGGCAAGAAGTCCAACTACCCGCTGCTGAACCGCGCCATACAGGGTCAGTCGGCGCCCGGCTCGACGTTCAAGGTGGTCTCCACGGCCGCCGCCGTCGAGGCCGGATACGACTTCGACGGCCGGTACCCGTGCACCAGCTCGTACTCCGTCGGCGGCCAGACCTTCAAGAACTTCGAGGGCGAGAGCTTCGGTCCCATCTCGCTCGGCCGGGCGCTGGAGGTCTCCTGCGACACCGTCTTCTACGGCCTCGCCGACCGCGAGTGGAAGAAGGACGGAGGCATCAACCCCAAGAAGGGCCAGCCGAAGGACTTCTTCTACAAGACCGCCCACCAGTTCGGCCTCGGCAAGGAGACCGGCCTCGACCTGCCCAACGAGGTCACCGGCCGCATCCCGGACCGGAAGTGGAAGGCCGACTACTGGAAGGCCAACAAGGACGCCTGGTGCAAGACCGGCAAGAAGAACGGCAGCTACGTCGAGAAGATCGCGTACGAGAACTGCCTCGAGGGCAACAAGATGCGCGAGGGTGACTCGATCAACTACTCCATCGGTCAGGGCGACACGCTCGTCACCCCGATCCAGGAGGCCGTGATCTACGGGGCACTCGCCAACGGCGGCACCATGTACAAGCCGACCATCGGCAAGGCGATCGTCAGCGCCGACGGCAAGACGGTGCAGGAGATCAAGCCCCGGGTCAGCGGCAAGCTGCCGATCACCAAGGCCACGCTCAAGGGCATGGACGCCGCCCTCGAAGGCGTCGTCACCCGCGGTACGGCCGCCTGGAAGTTCGGCGGCTGGCCGCAGGACAAGATCCCGCTGCACGCCAAGACCGGTACCGCCGAGGTCTACGGCAAGCAGACCACGTCCTGGCTCGCCACGTACTCCAAGGACTACACGATCGTCATGACGATCGCCCAGGCCGGTACGGGCTCCGGCGCCTCCGGTGAGGCCGTGCGCAGCATCTACAACGCGCTCTACGGCGTCGGCACCGACGGCTCGATCGACAA
Organism: Streptomyces sp. 142MFCol3.1; assembly: GCF_000424945.1. Classification (NCBI taxonomy): domain Bacteria; kingdom Bacillati; phylum Actinomycetota; class Actinomycetes; order Kitasatosporales; family Streptomycetaceae; genus Streptomyces; species Streptomyces sp. 142MFCol3.1. The sequence goes on along the minus strand of NZ_AUKV01000016.1, from coordinate 104,406 downwards.
GAAGAGGGCCCTGCTGCCCACCCCGCAGAAGAGCCTGCCGAAGATCCAGGCCGACGGCTCGATCGACGCACCGGCGATGTCCAAGGACCCGGCCAAGGACCTTCAGGCCGCCGAGAAGGACACGTCCGAGGGCGACGACCAGCAGCCGCCCGCCGGCACCACACCGTCGCCGACCGGGACGAACCGCGACACCCGCAGGCGCACCGCCCGCCCGAAGAAGCGGCGGAGGAACCTGACATGACGACCGGAGTGACGAAGCTGCTGAGGATGCCGACATGACCGGAGCGAACAACTTCTCCGTCTCCGGGTACGGACCCGAACGTGCCGGCTGGACCCGCCTGTTCGCCCGCGACTCGCTGGCCCGCCGGCTCGACTGGCCGATACTGTTGTCGGCGATCGCGCTCTCGCTGATCGGTACGGCACTCGTCTACTCGGCGACCCGCAACCGCACCGAGATCAACCAGGGCGACCCGTACTACTTCCTCGTCCGGCATCTCATGAACACCGGCATCGGGTTCGCCCTGATGGTCGGCACGATCTGGCTCGGCCACCGCACCCTGCGCACGGCCGTGCCGATCCTGTACGGCGTCTCCGTCTTCATGATCCTGCTGGTGCTGACCCCGCTGGGCGCCACCGTCAACGGCGCCCACGCCTGGATCGTCTTCGGCGGCGGCTTCTCGCTCCAGCCCTCCGAGTTCGTGAAGATCACGATCATCCTGGGCATGGCGATGCTCCTCGCGGCCCGTGTCGACGCGGGCGACAAGCCCTACCCCGACCACCGCACGGTCCTTCAGGCCCTCGGCCTCGCCGCCGTCCCGATCATGATCGTGCTGCTCATGCCCGACCTCGGCTCGGTCATGGTCATGGTGATCATCATCCTCGGTGTGCTGCTCGCCTCCGGGGCCTCCAACCGCTGGGTCTTCGGCCTCCTCGGCACCGGCGCCCTCGGCGCGATCGCCGTCTGGCAACTGCACATCCTGGACGAGTACCAGATCAACCGCTTCGCCGCCTTCGCCAACCCCGACCTCGACCCGGCCGGAGTCGGCTACAACACCAACCAGGCCCGTATCGCCATCGGTTCGGGCGGTCTCTTCGGCACCGGACTCGGCCACGGCTCGCAGACCACCGGCCAGTTCGTCCCCGAACAGCAGACCGACTTCGTCTTCACGGTGGCGGGGGAGGAGCTGGGCTTCGTCGGCGCCGGGCTGATCCTCGTCCTGCTGGGCGTCATCCTGTGGCGCGCCTGCCGCATCGCCCGCGAGACGACCGAGCTGTACGGCACGATCGTCGCCGCCGGCATCATCGCCTGGTTCGCCTTCCAGGCCTTCGAGAACGTCGGCATGACCCTCGGCATCATGCCCGTCGCCGGCCTTCCCCTGCCGTTCGTCTCGTACGGCGGCTCGTCCATGTTCGCGGTGTGGGTGGCCGTCGGGCTGTTGCAGTCGATCCGGGTGCAGCGGCCCATGTCCGCGTAGTCGGTGCGGGTGCCGTCGCCGATCCGGGAGGCGGTGCCGCACCGAGGTGAGCGCCGGTCCGAAGGCGGACGCCGGCGCTGGGCCGAGGTCAGTGCCGAGCCGGTACGGGCGCTGATCCGGGCCGAGGCCGGCCCCGGTCCGGGGCCCGGGCGAATTCCGGCCCCTTCCCGCACTCCCGCGGGGCCGGGCACTGCCATCCCGGCCCCGGCGGCACTAGATTCGGTTCATGGCGGACACGAAGCGCGAAATCGAGCGAAAGTACGAGGGTTCCTCGGCCGGCGGGGATACCGGCCTGCCGGACCTGACCCGCGTACCCGGAGTCGCCGGCGTCATCGACAAGGGTCTGGCCGAGCTCGACGCCACCTACTACGACACGGCCGACCAGCGGCTCGCCGCCGCCTCCCTCACGCTGCGCCGCCGCACCGGCGGTGACGACGCGGGCTGGCACCTCAAACTCCCGGTCTCCGAAGGCGTCCGCGACGAGGTCCGCGCGCCGCTTTCAGACACCGTCCCCCGCGCGCTGAGCGGCCTCGTCCGCTCCCGTGTGCGCGACGCCGAACTCGTCCCCCTCGTCCGCCTGCTGTCGGGCCGCGACGTCCGCCACCTCGTCGACGCCTCAGGCGCCCTGCTCGCCGAGGTCAGCCTCGACCGCGTCCACGCGGAGCGGCTCAGCGGCGGCAAGGGCACCGCCGAGTGGACCGAGATCGAGGTGGAACTCGCGGACGACGGCGACCCCGCCTTCCTCGACAAGGTCGAGAACGAGCTCCTCAAGGCGGGCATCAGCCGCTCCTCCTCGCCCTCGAAGCTCGCCAGGGCGCTCGGCGAGACGGGCGGGAAGAAGCCCGCCACCGCCGGGCCCGAGGAAGCCCTCGTCACGGCGGGCGATCACGTCCTCGCCTACCTCCGCACCCAGCGCGACGCGATCGTCGAGCTGGACCCCGCCGTCCGCCGCGACGTCTACGACTCCGTGCACAGCATGCGCGTCGCCACCCGCCGGATGCGCAGCGCCCTGCGCTCGTACGCCAAGGTCCTCGACCGCTCCGTCACCGATCCGATCGGTGACGAACTGAAATGGCTCGCGGGCGAGCTGGGCGTCGACCGCGACCAGGAAGTGCTCACCGAACGGCTCACCGAGTCCCTCGAAGGCCTTCCCCGCACTCTGGTCGCCGGGCCCGTCCGCGCCCGGCTGCGCACCTGGGCACACACCCGCAGCGGCGGCTCCCGGCAACGCCTGATCGCCGTACTGGACGGCAGCAGGTACCTCGACCTGCTGATCGCGCTCGACGCGCTCGTCACCGACCCGCCGCTGCTCGAGGCGGCGGGCGGCGACCCCGCGACAGTGATCGCGAAGGCGGTCCGCAAGGACTACGGGAAGGTCGCCGGCCTGGTCGGAACGGCCCTCGACCTGCCGCCGGGCGCAGACCGCGACAGCGCGATGCACGAGGCCCGCAAGAAGGCCAAGCGCGCCCGGTACGCGGCCGAGGCCGCCACCCCGGCGCTCGGCGGGCCCGCGGCGGACCTGGTCAGGTCGACGAAGTCCCTGCAGACCCTGCTCGGCGACCACCAGGACAGCGTGATGACCCGCGAGGCGCTGCGCGAACTGTCGGCACAGGCCCACGGGGCGGGGGAGAACGCCTTCACCTACGGCGTGCTGTACGGGCGCGAGGAGCAGCGGGCGGCGGCGGCCGAGGCGGCGCTGCCCGGCCTGTGGGAGGCCGTGGAGGAGCAGACGGCGGTCTGACCGCCCGGCGGGCCCCTGCCCGTCCCTCGGGGCCCCTGGCCGGGGCTGGGGGCCGCGGCTCCCAGCCCCGGCCCCGGCCGACGGTCCGGTGCTCCCCTCCGGCCGCGTTACGCTAGATGGTCACCTCTGTCAGCTCACGAAGGTTCGCGAGATGCCCGCCGAAACCGCCGAGCCCGCTGAGTCTGTGTTTCCGCAGCTCGAAGCTCTGCTCCCGCACGTGCAGAAGCCGATCCAGTACGTCGGCGGAGAGCTCAACTCCACGGTCAAGCCCTGGGACGCCTGTGACGTCCGCTGGGCGCTGATGTACCCCGACGCCTACGAGGTCGGACTGCCCAACCAGGGCGTCATGATCCTCTACGAGGTACTGAACGAGCGCGAGGGCGTCCTCGCCGAGCGCACCTACAGCGTGTGGCCGGACCTGGAGGCGCTGATGCGGGAGCACGGCGTCCCGCAGTTCACCGTGGACAGCCACCGCCCGGTGAAGGCCTTCGACGTGTTCGGCCTGTCCTTCTCCACGGAGCTGGGCTACACGAACATGCTCACGGCCCTCGACCTCGCGGGGATTCCCCTGGAGTCCAAGGACCGTACGGTCGACGACCCGATCGTGCTGGCCGGCGGCCACGCGGCCTTCAACCCCGAGCCCATCGCCGACTTCATCGACGCGGCGATCATCGGCGACGGCGAGCAGGCCGTGCTCGACATGACCGAGATCATCCGCGCCTGGAAGGCCGAGGGCCGTCCCGGTGGCCGCGAGGAGGTCCTCTTCCGCCTCGCGAGGACCGGCAGCGTCTACATCCCGGCGTTCTACGACGTCGAGTACCTCCCCGACGGTCGTATCGCCCGGGTCGTCCCGAACAAGTCGGGCGTGCCGTGGCGCGTGTCCAAGCACACCGTCATGGACCTCGACGAGTGGCCCTACCCGAAGCAGCCGCTGGTCCCGCTGGCCGAGACCGTCCACGAGCGGATGTCCGTGGAGATCTTCCGCGGCTGCACACGCGGCTGCCGCTTCTGCCAGGCCGGCATGATCACGCGCCCCGTGCGGGAGCGAAGCATCACCGGGATCGGCGAGATGGTCGAGAAGGGCCTGAAGGCGACGGGCTTCGAGGAGGTAGGCCTGCTCTCCCTGTCCTCCGCGGACCACTCGGAGATCGGCGACATCGCCAAGGGCCTCGCGGACCGGTACGAGGAGGACAAGATCGGTCTGTCCCTCCCCTCCACCCGCGTGGACGCCTTCAACGTCGACCTGGCCAACGAGCTGACCCGCAACGGCCGCCGCTCCGGCCTCACCTTCGCCCCCGAGGGCGGCAGTGAGCGGATGCGCAAGGTCATCAACAAGATGGTCTCGGAAGAGGACCTCATCCGTACCGTCTCCACCGCCTACGGCAACGGCTGGCGCCAGGTGAAGCTGTACTTCATGTGCGGCCTGCCGACGGAGACGGACGAGGACGTCATGCAGATCGCCGACATGGCGATGAACGTGATCGCCGAGGGCCGCAAGGTCTCCGGCCAGAACGACATCCGCTGCACGGTGTCCATCGGCGGCTTCGTCCCCAAGCCGCACACCCCCTTCCAGTGGTCCCCGCAGCTCTCCGCCGAGGAGACGGACGCCCGCCTGGAGAAGCTCCGCGACAAGATCCGCGGCGACAAGAAGTACGGCCGCTCGATCGGCTTCCGCTACCACGACGGCAAGCCGGGCATCGTCGAGGGACTGCTCTCCCGCGGCGACCGCCGCATCGGCGCCGTCATCCGCGCCGTCTACGAGGACGGCGGCCGCTTCGACGGCTGGCGCGAGCACTTCTCGTACGACCGCTGGATGGCCTGCGCCGAGAAGACGCTCCCGGCGTTCGGCGTCGACGTCGATTGGTACACCACCCGCGAGCGCACCTACGAGGAGGTCCTCCCCTGGGACCACCTCGACTCGGGCCTCGACAAGGACTGGCTGTGGGAGGACTGGCAGGACGCTCTTGACGAGACCGAGGTCGAGGACTGCCGCTGGACCCCGTGCTTCGACTGCGGCGTCTGCCCGCAGATGGACACCCACATCCAGATCGGCCCCACGGGCAAGAAGCTGCTGCCCCTGACGGTCAAGAACGCAGGTCAGGCGCCCGCTTCGAGTGGTCACGCGCACTGACGTGAGCTAGGTGAGCGAGGCACTCGATCGGGTGATGGAGGCGCTGGCGGGGTGAGCGAGGAGGAGGTGGCTGCGGCGTTGGCTGCGGTCGGCGCTTCGGTCCCTCGCCTGCCGGCACCCCAGTCTTCCTCTCGGACGCCGCTGCCGGGCCCTGGGCGAGATCCGCGCATCGTCTTCAAGGTGGAGTGGGTCTGAGGGCTGTTCCAGGTCTGTGCGCGACTGCCTGGCCCAGCGGGCCCCCTTTCCTGATTGGGAGGGGGCTCGCTGGCCTGTTGCACGGGCTGTGAGCGAGCACAGCGTCATGCCTGGGTGAGCCGGTCAGGAGACGAGGATGGAGATACCGTCTCCGAGCAGCTTCAGCCCGAGGACGAAGAACAGGACGGCCATCACTGCGACGTTGTGCTGAGCTGCCCACTCTTTCCAGTTGCCGAGCGTGGTCTTGGCTCGCTCTCCCCCGAGGAGGAAGACTCCCAACGGGGCCAGCAGGCCAAGGGTGGCGATCAGGACGAAGATCGCCAGTGATGCGATCTGCTGCCCGACCGGCAGTCCGGCTGAGCCGATCGAGGCGCCCGCGGCGATGGTCAGCGGGGCGTTCTTTGCGTTGAGCGCGGCCAGGGCGAGTCCGAGTGCGAAGATCTTGACCGGCGTGAGGCGGTCGATCGCGCCCATCCACTTCGGCAGTTGGGCTTGCGATGGATCCTCTGGGCGCCGATGCCATTGCCGGGCGCCGAAGAGGACGAGGAACAGGCCCAGAGCGAGCTTGAGCGCTCCCACCCAGGTGGCCGGCTGATTGTGGTCGGAGGCGCCTGAGGGAGAAGCGATCCCCAGCATGATCGCGCCCAGTGCCGCGAGTCCCAGGATCCAGCCGACGGTGAAGAGGACTCCGTTGAGGCGCCCCCGAGGCGTGGCGAGTATGAGGATGATGGCGATGATCGGGAGCGGGCTGACGGCGACGGCGGCCGCGAAACCCAGCACGTCACCGAGAACGTGGCCCATGGTTGCCTCCGGGTGGCGAGACAAAGGAGCAGGGGAGCGGCGGAAGCAGGTGACCCCACCGCCTGGGCGGCGCAAGGGGTTGGTGTGTGACGGGTTGCGACACCGTCTTCACGGCCGCGCGGAAGTGGTTGCCCGACAACGGTGATCACGACGTACTTGGCACGTCTCACGACATTCCATCTTCCTGCGCCTGGCCCGATCTGTCCTCGGGAGCCTCTCGGGACGCGTGAGGACGTCGGCGTTGACCTGCCGCACCGGGCAGGCGGCCCGCAGGGGTCGGAGTTTCTCGAGACGCCGTTCAAGGTGAGCGCTACGCCCAGGGGCCGAGATGCGAGGCGGCTCAGCCGAAGGCAGGATCGACGATGTGGGGGCGATGGCGCCTCATGCCCGAGCGCTTGGCACCCTCGCACCGATCTGCGGCAGGAGAGCCTCGCGATGACTGCGACAGGTGCAACCCGGCCGGCGCACCCTGAGCACCCGGGCCGGACGGATGGGGTCTCCAACGAGTTCACCGTTTTCACCAAGATCAAGCAGGGCGAGGCCGATGCGTTGCGTGAGGATCTCGCCATGCTGAGTGATGCGGCGAATGACGAGAATGTCCATGCGGCGCTGCGCCAGATCGGCACGCTGCATGACGCACGGCACGTCATTTTCGACAACGACACCAGGTTCATGTTCGCCAGCGTCTTCGACGGCTCCTGGGACACCTACATCGACGACTTCGCCAGGACGGTGGTCGGGGCCCGCTTCGACAAGGTCTTCTCGCACAGCGAAGGGTTCCCTGGCGTCAAAGATCCCGGGGCCAAGGACTGGTTCCTCGCCCATCAGGAGCCCGCAGGGGTCTTCGTCAGCGCCTACCCCGATCTGACCGTTCAGCAGATCTACAAGGACCAGCGCGTGGACGAAGCGTTCCAGGAGGTGCTGGACACCCCCGAGTTCCGGGCGGCGCTGGAGAACCCGGCCAACGCGGAATTGGTGGCAACGCCCGCGTTCCAGAAGCTGTTGGAGGAAGCCTCGGCCTAGAACCCGACGTAACCGACTCTCGGACCGGGTCCGATGGCGGACTGCATCGGCGGGCGCGGGCCGGCCATTGCGGGGCTGCGTAAGCGGAGACCGATGTGGAGGCGCAAGCGATCATGAACACTGCGGACAGTCACAGCGCGGCCGGCATGCGCGTCGAGATCGACGACGTCCAGAGCGGGGCCCTACGTCCGCGGCCCGTGCCCTACGAGGGAAAGTTCGTCTTCCTGCGCGTCGATGACCGCCACGCCGGTCGCGCCATGCTGCGGCGGCTGCTTCCGGTGACCTCGGGCGGTCTGCCCGGCTCGGACCGGAGCCAGGATGCCTGGGTGTCCGTGGGGCTCACCTATCAGGGGCTGAAAGCCCTGGGGGTGCCCCAGGAGTCCCTGGACAGCTTTCCGCGGGCGTTTCGTGAGGGCATGGCCGCCCGAGCGGAGCTGATCGGCGACGTGGGCGAGAGTGCCCCGGCCCACTGGGAGGCACCGTTCGGAACGGGCGATGTCCATATCGCTCTGAGCGCCCTCGCCTCCGATGCGGCGCAGCTGAGCAAGAAGCTGGAGCAGGCCCGTGTCGCCTTCGAGGACACGCCCGGTGTCCAGGTGATCTGGCAGCAGGAGGTCCGCCAGCTCCCGACCGGGCGCACCACCTTCGGCTTCCGGGACGGCATCAGCCATCCGAACATCGAGGGCGTCGGACTGCCCGGCTCCAACCCGCAGGAAGCCCCCATCAAAGCCGGCGAGTTCATTCTCGGCTACCCCGACGAAACCGGCAGTCTGCCGCCCATGCCCACCCCCGATGTGCTGGGCCGCAACGGGACCTACGCGGCCGTGCGCAAGGCCCACACCAACGTGGCGGCCTGGCGCCGGTTTCTGCGTGCGAACAGCTCCAGCGCCGAGGAGGAGGCACTCCTGGCGGCGAAGATGGTCGGGCGCTGGCCCAGCGGGGCGCCGCTGGCGCTGGCGCCGGAGCACGACGATCCTGAGCTGGCGGCGGATCCGCACCGCGTCAACAATTTTCTGTACCGGGAGCACGACGATCGCGGCTTCCGGTGCCCTGCCGGTGCGCACATCCGGCGCACCAACCCCCGCGATTCCACCATCATCGGCGACGCACGGATGCATCGCCTCATCCGCCGCGGCACCACCTACGGCCCGCCGCTACCGGAGGGTGTGCTGGAGGACGACGGTGCCGACCGTGGTTTGGTCGGAGTGTTCCTCGGCGCCCACCTGGAACGGCAGTTCGAGTTCATCAAGGCCCAATGGATCAACGACGGCAACTTCATCGGCTACCCCGGCGAGAAGGACGCGGTGGCCGGGCATCACGGCGGGACCGGCACCCTGACCATCCCGGAGAGGCCGGTCCGGCGGCGTCTGCGGAACCTGCCCAGCTTCGTGGTCACCCGGGGCGGCGAGTACTGCTTTGTACCGGGGCTGCGCGCCTTGCGCTGGCTCGCGGAGCTGGAGGACTGAGGGCGGTTTCCACCACGGTCTTCGAGGAGGGTTGGACACCATGGCAGCACAGTTCGTCCGCTATACGCCCGACGTCGAAGCCGACGATCCGCACTTCGACCGCAACCTGCAGACGGTGATCAGCAAGACCGAGGGCTACATCGCGGAATCCGTCGAAGCCGGTGGCACCGGCCGGGCCCTGCGCGATGCCCATGCCAAGGGCTACGGGCTGGTCCGAGGGGAAGTGGAGATCCTGGACGGGCTACCTCCCGAGTACGCCCAAGGCATCTACGCGACGCCGGGAACCCACGACGCGCTCATCCGCTTCTCCAACGGCTCGCCGCACGCCGGAGCCGACGCACGGCTGGGCGCGGCCACCGGACTGGCACTGAAGATGTTCGACATCCCCGGCCCGACCCTGCTGGAAGACGAACCGGACACGGGCACCTTCGACTACGCCAACATCAACGGACCGATCTTCTTCTGCAACACGGTCGAGCACTACCTGTTCATCCAGGATCTGTTCCTGAACGCGCCGGCCTACTTCTCCCAGGGCCGACCCGGAGCGCATCGCTTCTTCACCGAGTTCCTGACCGGAAAGGGAACGCTGGACCAGGACAACTGGGCGTGGGACGAGTTCCTGGCTTTTCTGCGCCTGTCGAAGACCCCTCCGGCAAACGTACTGCTGTCGAGCTACTGGACGATGGGCGCGGTCCGGCACGGGGACTACATCGCCAAGGTCCGCATAACGCCCGACCCGGACTTCGCCGCCGCGGTGGTGCGGCGGGACATCGATCCGAGCTCGGCGGCGGAGGTCTTCCGACCGGCCCTGGAGGCCGAGCTGCGGGAGCGGCCCTACGCCTTCGACATCCAGGTCCAGCTCTGCACCGACCTGGCGCGCATGCCGGTAGAGGACACGACCGTGGAGTGGCCCGAGCAGCTCTCGCCGTCCGTCACCGTGGCCAAGCTGCGGCTGCCGCAGCAGGACATCTCCGGACCGGAGAACCTGGAGAAGATGGACTCACTGTCCTTCACGCCCTGGCGGGTCACCGCCGAGCACGCGCCCCTGGGCAACATCATGCGGGCCCGCAAGGAGGTCTACCGGCGGTCCTCCATCGCGCGTCACAAGCTCAACCAGCAGCCGCGTAGAGAACCCCGCAGCGCCGACGAGGTGCTTGGTCCGACCCGGTGAAGCCGACGTCGCCCTCAGCCCGGCGTGACATCGGATTGAGGAGGGTCTGGACAGGCGTCTTCGCCGCGCGGAATTCAACGCCTGACTGTCCATGGGGGCCAAACCTGCCGCCGACTCCGACGGGTTCGCCGGTGAATCCCAGCCCCTCCAACGTGGCAACTGCTTCCTTCGCACTCATGCCGAAGCGCAGAGGGCCGACGCTTTCGAGCGGTATGAAACGCCACTCCACTCGATCGGCTTCGGCCACCACGGCCCACGGGTCCGACCACATGTCGAATAGCTTCTTCGAAATGTCCGACTGCCTTCGACGCGCCGTCGGCGTCCTACAGCAGCCCCGTCGACCAGACCTCGGCGGGCGCCTTCGCAGCGGCGTGCTCCAACCTCTGGACGAGCGCCCGGACGACCACGATCGACAGCGCGGCGGCGCAGATGTACAGGCCGTCGCTGAACATGATCTGCCGCAGGGCGTCCCGAGCTTGGGCCGTGGTGACGGCCTTCTTCAAATCCTTGGAGGCGTCGCCGACGGTATAAGCATTGGCTGCGGCCAGGACAGACAGCCACCACGCCGTCAGCAGAGGATGTCCGCGTCGGCGCTGCGGTTCCGGCCGGGCGGCGGCCCACAGGTCGTTGACGAACATCTTGGGCACGAAGAGCTGCACAACCGGTATCACCCAGCCGAAGACCAGCCACGCCCTACGCCACCGTTGTCCCTGTCGCCAGAGCACGTCCGCGACATCGCGCATGGTGGCGAGCCAGATGCTGAACTGCAGCAGGGCCACGAGGAGCAGCCCTGTGCGCCAGCCCATGAGGTTTCTGAAGTACGTGTCGACCTCGACCAGTGGGTTGTCGACGTAGGGTCCCGGCGTCAGCGGTTGCGCCAGCAGCTGGTACTTGTGCCAGGCCGCCAGCGCGGCCGCGACAGTCACCAGCGCGAACGCGGCGAGCGCACCGCAGGCGAACCGGGCCTGCCCACGCGGCAACCTGACTGCTTCAGCCACTTCACACCTCCGGGAAGCCGCCCGGTCGGACTTCCCGCAGGTCGGCAGCGGATCCTAACCCCCGGGGGACCGGCTGACACAGCGTTTTGGCAGGTCAAGGCCGCCACAGGGAGCTGACATCGGCGGCTGACCGCCCGAGTCGGGGGGAGCCTCCGGGCAATCGGGTCATCAGTGAGGACCACTTCGTCTTCTTCAACAACCCGCAGACGCCGGACGGTTCGGTACGTGCGGTGCCGGCCTCGGCGCCGGACAAAGCGGCGATCAGGGTCGCCTTCGACGCGCTGCCGCGGGGCGCTGACCGGTTCGTCCTGGTCGCGGCCGTGGATCCTGAGGTCAATCCGGACGCTGACCTCTCCGGCTTCACCGATGCCTGTATCCGGTTGCTCGACCGGTCGATGAGCGATGTCGACCGGCTTGAGGTCTCTGACGGCCGCGCAGGCGAAACGGCGCTGGTCCTCGGCTCCTTCCGCCGAAGGTCAAGTGGCGACTGGGACTTCGTACTGGGCGGAAAGGGCTACAGGGGAGGCCTGGAGGAGCTCGTCCAGGATTACGGCATCGAGGTGGAGTAGCCCGAGTGGTGTCGTGATTTCTTGCTGCCGATCAGTCGTGGTTCCTTGCTGTCGATCAAATGACACCGTCAACCCCGGAGAATCTCGCCGAAACGGCCGTGGTGTCGATCCGCGGGCCATGGCGGCGTGAGCTGCGGCGCACGTGGACGATGGCCGAGGGTCCTACGGAATGAACAGGTCGGCCAGATAAGTCGGTTGGGCCTCTATCTCCGCATAGCGACCAGTCTCCTTCGACCAGGCGACGTTCCCGGCGGTGAGCGTTTTGAAGTCACTGACACAGCGCAGCGCGTCGTCGACGGCGGCGTCGGCGAGGCCGGAACGGCTCAGCCTCCCGGGCAGGACCTGTTCGAGATCAAGGATGCGCTGGACGTATCCGGCCTGCATCAAGGCCACTCGCTCCGCGGCCTCCTGGAGGCTGCACCGGTGGTGATGGCGGATCACCGTGACCGCGTTGAACGCATAGTCATGGGCGACCTCTTTGGGCAGCGAGTAGAGGTCGTTGATGCAGGCATTCGCGTAGATCACTGCCTCTCGCATGTCGGCGAAGGCAGGGTTGGCGTGCAGTTGGTCGGGCAGGTCCACACCGGTGCCGATTTCCATCAGGTCAAGGACGGCGTCGAATGCGAACGAGGCACGGCGGTGCGCCAGGTATTGCTGCAGGCCGGGCACACGCCCCTGCTCGCGATGGATCATATCGGCCCGATAGCTGTCGAAATACCACAACAGGTGCGGGACGAATCGGCGCTGCCACATGGAAGAGCGAACATCCGTCGTACGGCGCCAAAGATCAGCCAGGGAACGCGCCAGCCGCCCGGCCGCAACATGTCCGTCGAATACGGCGAACAACGGCCCGAACGCCTCCCGCCACCGCTCCGGCCGGTAACCGCGCACCGGGTCGTCGTCGAACTGGTCGTCCAACTGGAAGAGCCATGCGTTCCACTGGGTGATCAGCGTCAGCGCGTCCTGTGAAGCGTTCGGGCACAGCCACGCGGTGAGCCGGTCCACGCGAGTGCGCTGCACATGCCGACGCGCCTCCTCCGTGGGCACCAGGCCGAACTCGTCCAGCCACGCCTCGGCCGCCGTGGCAGCCTCCTGGAGTTCCGGATTGAGCGCTGCCGGTACGGGTATGTGAAGGTCCGGTATCCGGAAATTGTCCATACGTCAGCTCGCTTCTCGGTGATCCTCTGCCATTCGCGACGTCCGGCGACACTGCCGATGCAGCACGCCAGAACTCGCATGGAGCACGACCAGGCAGTCCCCGCCATCGACGTAAATTACCCTGCCTGTCGAAGGCGTTCGACCAAGGTCTCGTGTCTTCGGTCCTCATCGCCGTGCGCGGGGGAGCGTCACAGACCGGGCAAATTCGGTTGGCCGCCCATACAAGTACCCGGCGATACACGCCTGTTGAGAACAGGCCGGGTCAGGACCGGGTCAGCTGTGGCGGCCGGGCCTGTTCAGACGAGCCAGGAGCAGAGCCACGTCGTCGCCCAAGCCGTGAGCCTTCTGCGTACCGGCAAGGAGGTCGTCGACAACGGTCTCCAGGTCCGCCGTGGGAGCCCCTCGCAGACCCCGGAGGAACCTCTCGATGCCCTGGTCGATGTCCTTGTTCACGGCCTCGAGCAGGCCGTCGGTGGTCAGCGCGAGCACGCTGCCCGGAGCGATCCGCAAGCGGGTGGTCGGGTACCGCTGCTCCCGGTCGATCCCCAGGGGGAGACCGCCGGGGACCTCCAGGAGGCGCGGCGGCTTGCGGGGCGTGATCAGTGCTGGGGCCGGATGGCCCGCCCGGCACACCCGGAGCGTTCCGTCGGACGGGTTGAGTGCGATGTAGCAGCATGTCGCGAACAGGGCCCTGTCCGGGTCGGTGTTCAGTTCGGCCAGCAGGCGGTTGGTGCGTTCCAGGACGGCCGCGGGCGTGTGTCCTTCGTTCGCGTAGGCGTGTACGGCGGTACGCAGCCGCCCCATGAGAGAAGCGGCGTGAACGCTGTGCCCCTGCACATCTCCTATGACCAGGGCTACGCCGCCGTCGGGCAGGCTGATGGCGTCGTACCAGTCGCCACCGATCCACATGCCGGAGGTGGCGGCCTGGTAGCGGGCGGCGATGGTCACACCCGGCACCGTGAGCGGCCCGCGCGGCAGCATGCCGCGCTGGAGCTCGGTGGCGAGTGCGTGTTCCGACTCGTACATGCCGGCTCGCTCCAGTGACTGGGCGAGCAGTCCCGTGGCGGCGACCAGGAGGGCCCGTTCCTCGGGCAGGAATTCCTGCGGCTCGGGGAAACCGACGAGGCAGGAACTGACGCGGCCGCGCGAGTCCGTGAGCGGCAGTACCGCCCACGCCTGTGGGGCCGACTGCGCGTGCGGTGCCAGGTGCGGATAACCGGTGATCAGCGCGTCCGCTGAGCCGATGAGAACGGGCGCCCCGCGGTCGAGTGACTCCTCCACGAGTGTGCGGGCCGTGGAGCCGAGGACTCGCAGGGAGTCCTCGCCCTGCTCGTCGTCGGCGCACGAGGCGACGACGGTCAACCGGTCTCCCTCCGGGGCGATCACCGCCAGCGCGTCCGCTCCGAAGGTACGCAGTCCTGCGTGTGCGGCGGCCATGATGTCCTTGACCGTCACCGCGGCGGCCAGAGCCGCGGTCAGCTCCCGCATCCAGCGGTCACGGGTGGCGCGCTCGTACAACCGCCGCTTCTCCGCCTCGTGGCGTTCGTGGACGGCCGTGGTGTCCATGACCACTCCGACCATGCGGGCCGGCAGCCCGTCGGCGCCGGGCAGTACGCGGCCCCGGGCTTCCAGGGACCGGTGCCGGTCGTCGTCGGAAGTGACCCGGTACTCGATCTGGTAGTTGCCGCAGGATTCCGCTATCAGTCCCAAGGCATCGCGCACATCGGCCAGATCGGACTCGTGCACTGCGGCCAGGAAGTTCGAGATGTCCGACGGGCCGTCCTCGGGCATGCCGTGCAGGGCGAGGGTGAGCGGATCGCAGCTCACCTCGCCTGTGGCGATCTCCCAGCAGAAGAAGCCCGCCTGCACGATGCTCGCGCTGGCCTGGAAGGCGCCGGGACTGGACTCATCCTCTCGTACAGCAGTACGCACCGGCCCGACGTCTTTCACTGGATCTCCCTGCCGTGGCCTGAACTACGTCCCTTGGAGGAATCAACGGCGCTCACTCGGATGGGCCACGCACCGTAGTGGGTGACCGATGCAAACCAGCCAGTGAGGCGACTCGAGAACCTGGGGGACTGCGACACCGTTCCCTCCCGGAGACGAACGGGGCTCTTGCAGCGGAGTGTGCTCCCGCTCCTCCGGGGAAGATCGCCCGCCCGATCCGATTGTGGCCGGATCGGCCGCATGCTAGTGACTTTCCGGATCTTGCGCCAGGCACCCACCCGGCAGACTCCGTCGGCCGGGCACGCAAAGGCGTTCCTCCGCCCGGACCTTGCCGGTCGCTGAACGCGCGACACGGTCGGGCTGTCGGCGCGCCGTTGCCGGGCGCCATGAGCGGTGGTCCTGTCCAGGCCGAGCGCACCGCCGGCCGGCCGCTGCGGCGGCCGCTCTGCTGAGTACGCTGCCCGGCTCACCCGCCGGCCCGGTCCAGGGCACTCTGCAGGGACTGCTTGTAGCCCGCGCTGGTGTACGTGGCGCCGGACACCGTGTCGATGTCCGCGCTCTGTGCCTGCAGCGTCTCCTGATTGAGTTTGGGGATGGCGGTGGAGTTGATGTCCTTGCTGCGCGCCGCCTCGTCGGGGGACTGGACGGCGGTAGCTCCGGTGATCTTGCTGCCGGTGAGGGTGATCCGCACCTGGACCGGTCCGTACTTCGTCTGGGCCGTGGTGCCGGTGACGGTACGGGTGGTGGGGGCGGCCGAGGTGGTCTTCGGGGCGGAGGGCGCGCTGCTGGTCTTCGTGGGGGCGGCCGATGCCGTGCGGGACGCGCTCGCGGAGGGGGAAGAGGACGCGGTGTGCTTCTTCTTCGGGGTCTTCGACGGCGAAGGCGACGGCGACGCGGACGCGGACGCGGCGTGTGAGGACGCCGACGGGGACGCGGACACGACGGTGTCCGACGTCGTCGCGGGCTCGGCCTGTGCCAGCGAGGGGTCGGTGGTCGGCTTGAGCGCGAGCAGCAGCACAATGCCGGAGACGGTGCCGACGGTGGCCAGCAGGGCGTGACGGAACGGATGCCTCTTCCTCATGAGAGTCCCAGCGTGTCAGGGGTATGGGGCGTCACAGTTCAGCTCAGAACTCGAAGGACTCGTGGTGGATGCGGCGGTGCGGGACCCCTGCCTCGCGCAGTGCGGAGTAGGACTCCTCGGCCAGCCCCGGAGGACCGCACAGGTACACGTCGTGCCGCGCGATGTCCGGCAGGATTCTGCGCAGCATCTTCGCGGTGATCGCGGGTCGTCGCCCGTCCGGGCTGTTGACCGCGTACAGCAGCTGGGCCCCGCGTTCGTCCGCGATGTCCTCCAGTTCGTCCCGCAGCGCCAATTCCTCGGCTGTGCGGGCCCGGTAGAGGAGCGTCAGGTCGCCGGGTGCGCCGGGCAGCGTCTCGAACAGGGCACGCAGGGGCGTGATGCCGGCGCCGCCCGCGAGCAGCAGTACCTTGCCGCGGCTGCGACGGGCCGCGGTCATCGCCCCGTAGGGGCCTTCCGCCCACACGCGCGTGCCCGGCCGCAGCCTGGCGAGCGCCGCGCTGTGCCCGCCGACGGCCTTGACGGTGATCCGCAGCAGGTCAGGGCGGGGCGGGGCGGAGAGCGAGTACGGGTTGGCGCTCCACCGCAGCCCCCTGGTGAGGAAGCGCCAGCGGAAGAACTGTCCCGCCTCGGCGCCCAGCCGGTGCAGTCGCCGGCCCCGGATCAGTACGGAGACCACGCCGGGTGCCTCCTGCACGATCGACTCGACCCGCATGCGGTGCCGGAGGTTGAGCCGCACCGGGATGAGGATGCGGTACCAGAGGAGGAGGGCGCCGACCGTGATGTAGAGGGCGTACCAGGCTGTACGGGCGGTGGGGTCGCCCACGAACTCGTTGCCCGTGGTGAGTTGGTGCCAGAAGGCGAGGTAGACCGCGGCGTAGGTGAGCAGGTGCAGGTAGTACCAGAGCTCATAGCGCATACGGCGCCGTACGGCACCGGCGGACACGAAGCCGACGAGGAGGAGCAGGAGCGTGCCGGCGGTCGCCTCGATCATGTGCGGGTAGTCGGTGACGAGGGACACCGTCTGCGCCACGAGGCCGGTGTCCGCCTGCAGTGCGTACCCGTAGGTGATCAGGACGACGTGGGCGAGGGTCAGGATCAGTGCGTAGCGACCGCTCCGGGCGTGCCAGCGGACCACGCGGTCGGATCCGACCCGGCGTTCGAGGGCCGGGACGCGCGCCATCTGAGCGATCACCAAAGCGATCACGTAACCGGCGAGCAGTCCGGTGATCCGGCCCGCGTTCACCAGTCGGTCGGCGGTGGTCGCGGCGACGGCCGGGGTGTTGTGCCACCACAGCCACAGCACGACGGCCGCTCCCGCCCAGGAGAGCGCGAGCAGGGGTGCTGCGGGGGAACGCCGGGGCTTGATCCGACGCATGGCCTGCCGTCTTCCCGCCCGGCTGTGCTGGATGGTCGTCAAGGCTGAACTTCCCTTTGCTGGCCTTCGCCCCCCGCGTACCGTACAGCGGGCGGATGGCTGAAAACCATCGGTTGTGCAGGAGTGGCAGGCGGACGCGTTTCCCCGCAGCCACCTGGCCCAGCGCACCGACGGGGCTTGGCGTCACACACGTTTGGAACGGTGGTCGCCTGGGTTGTTTCGGACACGCCCGCAGTACCGACTGTGGACGGGGGACAGCTTCCTCTGCCGGCAGTCTCGCCTCAGTGCCGTCGAGCCGCAGTACCTGCCTTGCGCTGTCGCCAGATCCGTTCCCGGGCCGGGTTGACCCTCGACCTTGTGCAGGGCCCAGAGTGCTGGGTGTGGAGAGCGACATGCACAGCATTGGCGAGATGGCCCGCGACAGCGGTCTGGGCGTGAGTGCCCTGCGTTTCTACGACCGTGCCGGTGTGCTGGTCCCGGCCTGGGTGGATCCGGTGAGCGGTTACCGCTGGTACGAACCCGAGCAGCTCGAAGAGGCCCGGCTGCTGGCCCGCTTGCGCCGGGCCGGAATGCCACTGCCGGACATCAGGCTGGTGCTGGCCGGCTGGTCCGGCGCGGACACCGACCTGGTCCGAAAACTGCTCGAGGCGCACCTGTGCCGTCTCGAACGGGGACTGTCCGATGCCCGCAACGAGTTCTCCGCGCTCCGAGCACTACTCGACCATCGGGAGAATGCCATGACTTCGCTCCGCATCACCACCGTCCGGCTGTCCAGCGCCGCACCCGAGCTGGCAGCCGCGCTGGACGCGGTCCGTTTCGCGGCGAGTACCGACCCTGAACTGCCGATGCTCGGCGGGGTCCTTTTCGACATCGAGGGCGGGAGACTCCACGTCGTGGCTACTGACCGGTACCGAATGGCTGTCGCGCAGGCCGATATCGCCGGGCACGACGGGAGTCGAGTGCAGGTCGTCGTGCCCACCCCGCTCGCCGACGCGATGCGGGCGCTGTTGGACAGCGAGGGACCCGTGCGGCTGTCTGTCGACGGTGACCGCGTGACGCTGGAGGCGGGGGACAGGCTGGCCGCCGGTCAGTGCCTCGACCACGGCTTCCCCGACTACCGTCGTCTCCTCCCGCAGGCCGCGGGGCGCCGCGCCGTCGTCGAGGTGGCGGCCTTCCGGGAAGCCCTGGAGACCGGTCCTGTCCGTTCGGGAGAGGCCGGAGCGCCCGACCTCAGCGTGCTCAGGGTGGAGGACGGCGGCACGGCGACCCTTTGCGCAGACGGTGACGCGGACTCGAACCGCGTCGCCGTCAACCGTGAGTTCCTGCTGGAAGCGCTGGCCGCCGGAGCCCGGGACCGACTGATTCTCGAGCTCGACACCCCCGCAGCGCCGATCGCGATCCGCCGGCCCGACGACGAGGGCGCCTTCTCGATCCTGATGCCGGTCCGCCTGGAGGACTGACGGCCCACTCACCCTGATCCGGCTCGCCCGGACCAAGCGGACACAGCCGGCTCAGGGCTCAGGGTGCAGGCGAACCCATTGAGGGCGACAGACGCACCATCGTCGACCGAACGAACCCGCGCCATGGTGCCCGGGCCGCCCATGGAAGACGTCACGGCCGCTGGGCAGGGCCCGGCGGCACGAGACGAGCACCCGACCGGCCGGGCCCTCGACGACTCGACGTCACCCTGCCGAGCCGAAGTCAGGTGAACGGGGACCTCACCGATGGAGCAGCGACCGCCCAGGCAGACCAGTTGGAGTGGACAGGCCCCGAGCACCCGGGGCCAACTGGGAGAAGAGGTCCGCCGGGGTCGTTTCCCGCGGCTGCACGGATGCGCCGTCAGACACCATGGAGCGCTCATGAAAGGAACGCTGTGGCGCCGGACGCGCCGGCTTCCTCACCGTCGGTGTCACCGGCCGGCGTGTCACCCGCGAAGCGGTGCTGCGGATGCCCGGCGCGGGTCCCGCCGCCGCTCACCTCCGGCACGCCCAAGGCGACCCCGTTCGTGGGGAGCGGCCTGATCAGCACCTCGAAAACACTCCGACGGCATCACTCAAGTGCTGGTACGTCGTCAACGCATCCGGCAGCAAGGCCGAACCCGATCGATTGGGGACTGATGACCGGGCACACGGGCGAGCAGAAGCGGCGCCCCGCACGAACGGTGGCGGGCTTCTCGATCGCGTTGCTGCCGGTCGCGGTCGCGGTGGGGGTGTATGTGTTCGGCCGCGTGCACACACCCGACTACACCAGGGGCCTGTTCGGGCAGCACGGCGTCGGCGTCATCGATCTCAAGGCGCGCCTGGGCAGTGCTCTGATGGCACTCGCGGTCGTCCAACTGCTGCTCGGACTGTGGATGTACCGGCGGCTACCCGGAGCGGGCGCCGCGCCGCACCGGGTGCAGCCCACCCACCGGCTCATCGGCCTTCTCGCCTTTCTGCTGTCGCTGCCCATCGCCTACCAGTGCATCACCGCCTACGGAGTCGAGTTCACCAGCAGCCGAGTGGCGGTGCACTCCATCGCCGGATGCGTCCTGTACGGCGTGTTCGTCGCCAAGGTGCTGGTGGTACGCAGCCGCCGACTGCCCGGTTGGGCCCTTCCGGCCGCCGGCGGCGCCTTGGTCATCGCCATCGCACTGCTGTGGTACACAGCCGCCCTGTGGTTCTTCGTCGGCTCCGCCCCCGGCTTCTGACCGTGCTGCCATCGAGGCCCGCCATGGCCTGCACGCAGCCCCGTCGGCAGGCACACCATGCGCCTGATCGCCTGCTTCAGGGCCACCGACCCCCCGCGGGGGCGTAGGCAGAAGGGCCGGTTCGGGACCGTCTACGCGCGGAGGTGAGTGCGGGAGCCCGTGGGTCAGGCGGTGCCGGTCAAGAGCACCCGTTCTCGTGACGGTGAAAGCAGCAACGCCGAACACCACCGCGACCACGGCGAAGGACGCCGGACGGGACGGGAGTGAGCCACGAGTCTGGTGCTGTCCGGGTCAAGGCTTAGGGTTGGTGGGTAGAGGAAGCGGCCTGTCAGGGACCTTCGATCAGCTCCGAACGGCCGCACCGGGTGCTCATCCCGAGCCGGGGGTCCTGCGGCTCGTGAGGGCGAGGCAACGTGAGTGATGGGCCTGCGCAGCGCTCACCGGCCACCGCGGTCCCGGAGAGTTCCGCGGCGGGACGGGCGCGTGTGCGTCGGGAGGCCCGCCGTACGCATCTGCAGACCCTTTCGGTCATTGCTGTGGGCGGTGCCCTGGGTTCTTGTGCCCGCTACGGAGCAGCGGTGATCTGGCCCACGGGGAAGGCGGCGTTCCCCTGGACGACCATGGGCGTCAATGCGGTCGGGTGCTTCATCATCGGCGTGTTCCTGGTGATGATCACGGAAGCCTTCACCGGGCACCCGTTGCTGCGGCCGTTCTTCGGGACCGGAGTTCTGGGAGGCTTCACGACCTTCTCCACGTACTGCGTCGACATCGAACGTCTGGTGCGAGCGGAGAGGGCCGGCCTCGCCCTGACGTACCTGGCGGCGACCGTGGTCATCGCACTGGCCGCGGCGAAAATCGGCATGGTCTCCACCAGACGAATCCTCGCGACGAGAGGACTGTGATCATGCGACTCCAAGGACACGCACTGCGCCTGACCATCATCGTGGACGACACGGACACCTGGCACCACAAGCCCCTGTTCACGGAGATCGTGCACCGGGCTCATGCCTTCGGCCTGGCCGGTGCGACGGTTCTGCGAGGTGTGGAGGGGTTCGGAGCGACATCGGTCGTGCACACCACACGGCTGCTGTCCATGGCCGACGACCTGCCGACGGCCGTCATCATCATCGATGAAGAGGACCGCATCCGAGCCTTCCTGTCCCAGCTCGAAGAACTGCCCATCAACGGCCTCGTCACCGTCCAGCCGGTCGAGGTGGTCCACTACAAGGGCCGGGAGGCTGCGGCCACATGAGGTTCTTGCTCGTCATTCTCGGAGGGGCGATCGGCGCCCCCATGCGGTATCTGATCGACCGGAGCGTCCAGGCACGTCATGAAACCACGTTCCCTTGGGGCACGTTCGGAGCCAATGTCACCGGATCGATGATCCTGGGGACGCTGACCGGAGCGACGCTCGCCGGAGCCGCCTCGCAGAACGTCCAGCTTTTCCTGGGCACGGGCCTGTGCGGGGCCCTGACCACCTACTCGACGTTCTCCTACGAAACGCTCAGCCTCGCCGAGGCCGGAGCGCGCTTTCTCGCCGCGGTCAACGTAGTGGCCTCGATCGTGGCAGGGTTGGGCGCCGTGTTCATCGGCCTGACCTTCGCGCAGGCAGCTTTCGGCTAGGCCGACGCCCCGGGGTCGGCCCACGATCCGCACCCGCCCCTTCAGGCGTCTGCCGGCAACCGGCCCCCTCAGACTTGTGCGGGGACGGAATCCCGGTCGGCGCACCGCATGATCCCGACCCTTTCGACGATCACGAGCCCTTCGTCGATCAGCTCGCGCAGCGTCGGAAGGAATCGGCGTACTCGTTCCTCCTCGTCGACGATGACGATCACCAACGGCAGGTCCTGCTCGAGCGACAGCAGCCGAGGGGCATGCATGACCGATGAGGCTCCGAAGCCCTCGACGCCACGGAACGCCGTCGCGCCGGCCAACCCCGCCTCATGGGCGCGATGCACGATCTCCGCGAACAGTGGCCGGTGATGCCAGGTGTCGCACTCCTCTACGAAGATCGTCACCTGCAGGGCCGATTCCATAGGCATCATGACGTCCTCCTGGCCATCACCCAGGCGCCTTGCGCTGCGCGCGCCGGGCCCAGCGGCAACCGTCGTGTCCCGGGCCTCACCGAGCCCCCCGGAGAACCGGCCTCTACGCTCACCCAGACGGCCGAACAACGTGAGCTGCAGTTGGGGCCTTCCATTCCGTAGCCCTCCTACTCGCGCGGGCCGACAGACAGGCCGAGATCACTTCACGAGTAGGGACTGTTGGTGGCACCGAATGCCACGGTTGGGGTACGGCGAGCCCCACCGCCGCGTAGCCGCCGTCAGAAGGACGACTTCGGCTACATGACCAAGATATCGCTAATCGGCGCCCTATGGAACGAATCGGGCCGGCGGGGGCATGAAGCCACGCCATCGCCCGTTTCGCCCAGTGAGAGAGGCGGTGGAGGGGAGGGCTGGATAGCTTCTGGTGAAGGGGGTCGCGAGGGTTCGGGACGGGCGGTGACCAGCATGCTGTACGACGTGGCAGCCGCGGTCGCACCGGGTGGACGTCCATGACGACCCCGAACCCGCCCGCCGCGGCGTCGGCCGGCCCGAAGCACGCGTCGCTCGTTCTGGTCGCGCTGATCCTGGCCGCCGCGGTCGCGAACCTGAACCTGGCGGTCGCCAACGTGGCCCTGCCGACGATCGGGCGCGCTTTCAACGCGTCCCAGGCCGAACTGAACCTGATCGCGGTCGGTTACAGCCTGGGCCTGGCCGCGTCGGTGCTGTATCTCGGGGCCCTGGGTGATCGGCACGGCCGAAAGCTCATGCTGCTGGCGGGCTCGGCGCTGTCGCTGCCCTTCTCGTTCCTCGCCGCGTACGCGCCGAGCGCCGAGGTGCTCGTCGCCGCCCGGATCCTCGGCGGAGTGGCGGGCGGCATGTGCTACCCGACCACCCTGGCCTTGATCACGGCACTGTGGAGCGGCTCGGCCCGGACCCGGTCGATCGCCCTGTGGTCGGCGATCGGAGCGGCCTTTGCGTCGCTCGGTCCGCTGGCGTCGGGAATCCTGCTGCGGAACTTCTGGTGGGGGTCGGTGTTCCTGGTCACGGTGCCGATCGCGGTGGCGGCTCTGGCGATGGCGTGGCGCCACGTACCCGCGCACGTGAACGAGGCGACCGCCCCCGTCGACAACCTGGGCGGCGTGTTCTCGATCGTGCTGGTGGGCGCGCTGATCCTGGGCATCAATTTCGCCGTCGTGCCGAATGCCGGCACCGTCCTGCTGACCCTTGCCATCGTCACGGTGGCCGCGCTGGCGGCGTTCGTCATCCGCCAGCGCAGGGCCGCGAACCCGCTGTACAACCTGCGCGTGGCGGCCCGGCCGACGTTCTGGGTGGCCGCGGTCGCCGGAATCATCGTCTTCGGCTCGCTCATGGGCGCGATGTTCGTCGGCCAGCAGTTCCTGCAGAACGTGCTGGGGTACTCCACGGTGGCGGCGGGGGCGGCCATCCTGCCGACGGCGGTGCTCATGGTGGTGGTTGCGCCCCGGTCGGCCAAGCTGGTCGACTCGATCGGGTCCCGCCGGACGCTGCTGCTGGGCTATGTGTTCGTGCTGCTGGCCTTTGTCACGATGCTGCTGCTGTGGAAGCAGGGCACGCCGTACTGGATTGTCGCCCTGGGCTACGCCTTCGTGGGGGTCGGCGTCGGTTTCGCGCAGACACCGGCCGCGCATGCCCTGACCGGTTCCGTGCCGCCCACCCGGGTCGGCATGGCCTCCGGAACCGCGGATCTGCAGCGGGATCTGGGGGGCGCGCTGATGCAGTCGGTCTTCGGCGCCCTGCTCACCGCCGGTTATGCGCGGGAGATGACCGATCTGATCGGCGCGTCGGCACAGGCGTCGAAAGTGACCAATGGCACGCAGACGGAACTGACGAAGTCCTTTTCCAGCGCGGCGGACACCGCCTCGCGGTATCCGCAGTACGCCTCTCAGATCGACTCGGCCGCCAAGACGGCGTTCCTGAACGGGGATCAATGGGCCTACACGGCGGGCATTGCCGCGACGGTGGTCGGTGCTCTCGTCGTCGTCGTCTTCTTCCCCGGCAAGGAACGCGAGGCCGCGTGCCTTGCCGAATACCACGCGGAGGACCTCGGGCCCGCCGCCACCACGGGTCCCGCCCGATAGCCCGCCACGAGCTTCCCGGCAGTCGACCGACGCTCGCGCCGGGCTTCCCGCTGCTTGAGCAACTCGGCGATTTCCCCCGGGCGTTCACCCACCTCTCCCTCCTCATGGCCGCCCCGACGCTCACCACGCGCTGGGCCCGCTCCGGCACTGAACGCGGGATCTCCGGATCCCGTGGTCGTCCGCCGGTCGCTGCCCTCGACCTCGCCGCTGTTCGGCCCGCTCGGCCCGCTCGGTCTGTTCGGTCTGTTCGGTCTGCTCGCCGGTGAGCCGCGGCCACGAGAACGAGCGCGAACTACGGCTCCCGCTCAGCCACCGCGTGCAGCGCCGCCGCCAGAACCTGCTCCCGGTCGCCGGAAGCGTCGACGGTGAGGCCCGGCTCGTCGGCCTCGAGCGGATCCAGAATGTCGTACTGGGAGTCGAGCAGCCGCGGAGGCATGAAGTGTCCCCTGCGACGGGCGATCCGCTCCGCGGCCACCGCTCGGTCCAGAGCCAGGTGGACGAAGCACAGGTCCGCGCCCGTCCGCCGGAACCGGTCCCGGTACTCGCGTTTGAGCGCGGAACACGTGGCGACGCCCCCGTGTCCGCCTGCCGCCGTCGCTCGAATCCACTCCGTGAAGGAGACCAGCCACGGCTCGCGATCGGCGTCGTCGAGGGGGTGCCCGGCAGCCATCTTGGCGCGGTTGGCCGGGGGATGGAGGTCGTCGCCGTCCAGGAACGGCACGTCGAGCCGTTGCGCGAGGCGTGGGCCGACGGTGGACTTGCCGGACGCCGACACACCCATCACGATCACCACGCGTGAACCACCGACCACACTGGTCAACGAGCCTCCCTGAAGCGACGGCGGAAGACTGGAGCCACATCCACTATCACCCGTCATTCCAGGACGTGCTCCATGAGCCGGCCCTCCGCGGAGCGCGTCCCGCTCGCTCTGCCCCTCACCCGCGGCAGACCGTCGCGCGGGAACGGCCCACCGCCCGGAGTCGGCAACCACGGCCTCACAGCAGGACCCTCCCGGCCTGATGGTGGAGAACGCCAGGCCGGGAG
This sequence comes from Streptomyces sp. 142MFCol3.1, assembly GCF_000424945.1. Taxonomy (NCBI): domain Bacteria; kingdom Bacillati; phylum Actinomycetota; class Actinomycetes; order Kitasatosporales; family Streptomycetaceae; genus Streptomyces; species Streptomyces sp. 142MFCol3.1. Next base: position 79,380 of record NZ_AUKV01000016.1, on the reverse strand, counting down.
TGGCCCGTCGGCGCGTCTTCGGCTGTCGCGTCAGCCGGCGCCCTGCTCGACGTGCAGATGGATCGGACCGCGAAGAACCGGGCTGCGCCGGTACGGCGGTGGATCGGCGACCAGCCGGGGCCGGTCGAGCCGGCGTACCAGCTCGGTCAGCGCGATATGGGTCTCCCGCCGGGCGAGCGGGCCGCCGAAGCACAGGTGGATACCGCTGCCGAAGCCGAGATGCTGGTTGTCCCGCCGGTCGGGGTCGAAGCGGTCGGGATCGTGGAAACGGTCCGGATCGCGGCTGCCCGAGGCCAGCATGAGCATGATCTGCGAGCCCTGGGGGATGACGGTGTCGGCGACGGTGATGTCGCTGTACGCCGCCCGCCACGGAATGATGTGCACGGGAGGCTCGTAGCGCAGGAGTTCCTCGACCAGCGGGACGACGAGGTCCGGGTCGTCACGCAGACGCTGGAGCACCTCCGGGTGGCGCAGCAGCGTCAGCATGCCGTTGGTGATGAGGTTGACGGTGGTCTCGTGGCCGGCGATCAGCAGCAGGTTCGCGGTGGCGACGATCTCCTCGTCGGTCATCCGCCCGTCCGGCCCGTCGTCGTTGGCGAGCCGCGTCAACAGGTCCTCGCCCGTCCGGCCGTGGCGTTGCTCCAGCAGTCCGCCGAGGTACTGGCGCAGGTCCTTGCGGGCCTGCAGCCCCTTTTCCAGTTTCTCCTCGGGGTCGGTCTTGGGGTCGTAGTCGATCGAGTTGATGAGGTCGTTCACCCACACGTGGAAACGCGCCTCGTCCTCGCGCGGCACGCCGAGCAGGTGGCAGATCACCGTGACAGGGAACGGGTAGGCGAAGTCGTCGACGATGTCGATCCGCTCCTTGCCCGCGAAGTCGTCGATCAGACTGCTCACAGTCGCCGTCAGGGCGGGCTCCAAGCCGGTCACCAGCCCGGGCGTGTGCGGCGGGCCGAAATGCCGCATCGCCATGCGCCGCAGTCGATCGTGCTCGGGCGGGTCCATGTTGATGAACGCCGGCGTGGCGTCCGACTGGACCGAGGGCATCGGATGCGCCAGATTGCGGACGTCGGAGCTCAGGTGCGGGTCGTGCAGCAGTTCGGTGAGCTCGCGGTAGGTGCTGACGACGTAGCTGCCGTCCTCCTGCCGGGCCACCGGCGTCCTGCGCAGCTCGGCGTACAGCGGGTACGGGTCGGCCCGGGAGGAGTAGTCGAGGATCCGGCGCAGCGTGCCGGGCATCTGGGTCGTGGTCATCTTCCCTCCTACCGATGGTGCTGACGCAGAGACGTGACGCGCCGCTCGCTCGGGGCGTTGCCGGTGACGACCACCGTGGCTCCCTGGGCGATCAGGGCGGGTCCGGGGAAGTCGACGGGCACCGGTTTGGAGTCGACGGGCTGGTCGGGCGTGGGACAGGGCGGCGGGAAGGGCGCGGCCGTCTCGATCAGCTGCCGGTAGTGGTCGAGCCACTTCGCGTTGTTGAAGCTCACCGCCGCGGTGACGCGGCCCTGGTAGCCGTACGCGGCGACGAACCGGCGGTCGGACACCGACCCCTGGGTGACGACGACCTCGTCGGCGAAGGTCGGCACGCCGACGGATTTGATGTTGGCGCCGAACTGGATCGACCAGAACAACGGGATGGACAGGTGGGGCCAGCGGTCCGCCTGGGCGCTGACCATGTTGTGCGCCGCGACCTCGGCCTGCTCCACGGCGTTGGCCCAGTGCTCCAGCGAGATCAGCCGGTACTCGTAGATCGGGTTCGGGCAGCGTGCCACGTCTCCGGCGACGAAGACGTCGTCGGTGATCAGGCCGTTGATGTCGAGGGCGCGGCAGCCCGTGTCGCAGGCGATTCCCCAGACACCTGCCGCCAGTCCCGAGTCCCGGAGCCAGTCCGTGTTGCGGATGCCCCCGAGTGCCACCACCGCGACGTCGGCGTCGATCGTGCTGCCGTCGTCGAAGTGGGCGCGTCGGAGATGCCCCTGCGCGTCGCCCTCCAGCCGGGTGACCTTGACGCCGCAGCGCAGGTCGACGCCGTGAGCGCGCTGCATGTCCGCCGCGACCTCACCGATCATGGCGCCGAGCGCCCCGACCAGTGGGGCCGGCGCGAGTTCGGCGACGGTCACCGGGATGTCGCGCTCGCGGCAGATGGAGGCGATCTCGGAGCCGGTGAATCCCGCCCCGATGACCAGGACGCGGGAGGGTCCGGCGGCTAGGGCTCGCTGCAGACCCTCGGCGTGCTCGCGCGTACGCACGACGAACACTCCGTCCAGGGCCGCCTCGCTCTCGACGAACCAGGGCCGGGCCCGTACCCCCGTGGAGATCAGCACCCGGTCGAAGGGAACCTCGCGTCCGTCGGCGAGACGTACGACGTTGCTCGCCATGTCCAGCCCGGCGGCGGGCACGCCCAGCAGCCACTCCGCATTGATGTCACGACGGCGCGGCAGCGTGGTGCTCCCGGCCGGCACCCATCCGGTCAGCACCTGCTTGGACAGGGGAGGCCGGTCGTAGGGCTCGCCCAACTCGTCACCGATCATGGTCAGCGAACCGGTGAAGCCCTCGGCGCGCAGAGCCTCCGCGGCCCGCAGCCCCGCCAGCGAGGCTCCGACGATCACGATGCGGCCATCGCGCTTGAACGCTCGCAGGGTGTCGGCGCTGGTCATGACGCCGACGCCTCCACCGGTGCCTTTCGCCCCTCCAGCTGGTCGACCAGAATCGCCTGGACCGGGCAGGCCGCCGCGGCGCGCAGCACCTGCTCGCGCCGGGCGTCGTCGGGGCTCGGGTCGTACATCAGCGCTTCCTCGCCGTGCATCCGGAACGCGTCCGGAGCCAGGAAGGCGCACTGCGCATAACCTTCACATCGGGAAAGATCAACGACAATTCTCATCCCGGCCTCCACGGGCACTGCAAACTGCGGACCCTGAAGCCGGTGCCACTGCGGCACGCCCTGCGCGGGACATGCTCGGGGGAGGAAGTCGGTCGTTGCTCAGCCCTGCGGAGTGCGAGGGGTGCGGACACCGGGTCCGTCGGGTCTCCACAGAAGGAAATTGTTCGCCGCGAACAGAGCGACTGGCATCTGCAGAAGCGACTGGCGTGTTGTAGAACCGCCCAGAGAACCTGACTTGTCGAAAAGCCTATCCCGGGCGCCCATCACCTGCACTTGGGGAACCAGGGCAGCGGTGCGTGTCCGTCCCCCGCATGCCGCGTGCCCCTGCGGCCACGACCGTGGTCGGTGATCCTTTGTAGGTGGTCGGAGCGACCCGGTCGGCGGAGTGCTCCTGCTTCGTGGTGTCCGTCGCGCTGACGGCCGCGATCAGTGCAGTTCTTGGAATGCCGGAGGCACGCATGGGAAACGCACTGGGCGATGTACTGGGCCTGGCGGCAGCTGTCGCCGTCAGTCCGCTTCCGATCGTCGCCATCATCATCGTGCTGGCCACGCCTCAGGGACGCCTGAACGGGTGGGTGTTCGCCATCGGCTGGGTGGTGGGTCTGTCGGCCCTGGGCGCGGTGATGCTGCTGATCGGCGGCAAGGGGGGTGCCGACAGCCACGGGCAACCCGCCGACTGGGTGGGTGTCCTCAAGCTCGTGCTGGGAGTGGCGTTGGCCCTCTTCGCCGTGCGGCTGTGGCGCCGCCGCCCCACCGATGTCACGCAGGCGCAGTTGCCGCAGTGGATGGCCGCGATCGACCGCTTCTCGCCGGTGAAGATCTTCCTCCTCGCCCTCCTGCTGTCGGCGGGGAACCTGAAGAACGCCCCGCTGACCATTGCCGCAGCAGCGTCGATCAGCGCGTCGGGGCTGCCGGTCGGACAGCAGACCGCCGCGTTGGCGATCTTCGTCGTCATCGCTTCCCTCGGACTCCTGGCCCCGCTGGGCGTGTTCCTGGTCATGGGGGATCGGGCGAAGAGCGTGCTGGGCAACTGGAAGGAATGGGCCGCGCGCCACAACGTCGCCATCATGGCGGTCCTGTTCTTCGTGTTCGGGCTGAAACTGCTGGGGAGCGGCATCGACGTGCTGAGTTCCTGACCGCGGGTGCGCGGTGCCGCCCGGTCGGGGGTGCGGAGTGCTCCCGGGGCACGGCGCGACGGCCGCTGTGACGGCGGCGTGTCGCCATGCCCGACCGTCCGCGCCGAGTGGGCGGAGAGGCACGCGTCGGCCGCGGCGCCGCGGGTGAGGGAGCAGCCGGTGGGTTTGTCCGCCGTGGTGCGCCGTCCGCGTGTGCCGAGCGCGACGTGCCGGGGCGTTGGTTGCGCCCCGCGTGGGGGACGGCGACCGTGACCGGGTGATTCTCGTTCCGGGGTGGCTGTGGCAGCGGGGGGCGGTGAGCCGCGCCGTGGCCGCCGGCCTCGCCGCCGGCGTCTTCTTCGGCGCGTTCGTTCTCGTCGAGTCGGGGTCATGGGCGGGCGCCGCGGTGGTCTTCGTGGCGCTGAGCCTGTTCTGCGGGATCCGCACCGCGCGCCGGATGGACCGGATCTGGCCCGCGGCGAAGGAGATGCCGTACGCCGACCGCGTGGCCGTGGTCCGCGCCACCCGGCGCGGCGAGGCCGTCGACGCCCCCCGGCCGGCGCTCTCGGTCGTCGAGTACGCCGGTGCCCTGCGCCGGGCCGCCGAGGACGACCGCCTGCACCGCCCGCTCGTCCTGCTCGTCACCGCGCTCGCGGTCGCCCTCGCCGTGTACGACACCCTGACGGGCGAGACCGGCGAGACGGTCGTCTCGTGGCTGGTGGTCGTGCTCCTGCTGGCCGACCTGATGTGGTGGCCCCGCAGACGGGAGCGCCTGCTGGCCCGTGCCGGCCGGGCGGAGGCATTGGCCCTGCGCATGACGGACAGGGGCTTGGCGCAGGGCGACTCCTGACCACGGGCGGCGATCCGCCTGTCCGGTCGAGCCTCCCTCCCGATGGAGAGGGGACTCGACCGGGTTCGTGATCCGTTCAGTCGCGGCCGGAGCCAGGACCGTAGAGGGCGGCGATGTCCTTCGACGTCACCCATCGGCTGTAGGTGGGCGACTGGGGCCAGCCTTCGGGCGAGTCCTGCCATTCCTCCTGGCGTCCGTACGGCAGGAGGTCGATCAGCCCGAAGGTGTGGCTGAGCTGCTCGGTACCGCGGCCGTTGGTGTGCCAGGTGCGGTAGACGGTGTCGCCGTCGCGCAGGAACACGTTGACCGCGAATCCTCCCTCGGGCGGTGCGCCGACGTCGGCCCCGAACGAGCTGTCGGCGGTCGAGTACCAGGGCATCCGGTTGCCGACCCGCTGCTTGTAGGCGAGCGCCTCGTCGATCGGCCCCTGGGTGACGACGACGAACCGCGCGTCGTAGTTGTCGAGGAATTCCAGGCGGGTGTACTGCGAGGTGAATCCGGTGCAGCCCGGGCACTGCCATTCCTGGCCCGCGGACCACATGTGGTTGTAGACGATCAGTTGCCGCCTGCCGTCGAAGACGTCCGCCAGCCGGACGGCGCCGTCCTCGCCTTCGAGGGTGTAGTCGGGCATCTCGACCATCGGCAGACGGCGACGCTCGGCGGCGATGGCGTCGAGCTCCCGCGTCGCGGCCTTCTCGCGGGCACGCAGTTCCTGGAGCCGGCGCTCCCAGGTCTCGGTGTCGACGACGGGTGGTAGGGCGTGGCTGGTCATGGTCCCCTCACAGAGCTCGTGCGCGACTTTCGCTTGTGCAGAGGTGGACTCCACCGGACTCCGGAACTCATCGGTCGCCGGCCGGCAGAGCGGGGGTGTGCCCGAAACGGGCACACCGGGGGCGCGTCGGCGTTCGGGGGGCGTGCGCCGGGCGCGAACCGGCTTCCGCGATCCGCCGTACGGGCCCGCGGCCGGTCCGTGAGGGCGCGCCGCGACGCGCCGGCTGAACGGCGGAGGAGGTCACGGAACGCGGAGGCCGAGACAGGGGGCGAGGCAAGGGCGACGACAGGGGGCGACGCGAGCCTCACGACAGGGGGCCACGTGAGTCCCGCGGCAGGCTTGTCCGCCAGGCCGTGTGATCTGCCGAGCCCCTTCCGTTCCGGAGGGCTCCGTCCTGTACGGCCCTCCGAAGGCCCCGCTGTTGCGGAGGGCCATGACCCGGCGTTGGAATCAAGTGTGAGGCACTTCGGCGGAGCCGGGTCCCCCGGCCGCCCCGCACCCGGGACGGGGGCCGGCCAAAAAGGGCTCAAGAACGACGCCCTCGGCATGTTCTCCTCGGTGGTCATCGGGCTGGCCTCCACCGCTCCGGCCTACAGTCTCGCCGCGACGCTCGGCCTCATCGTGGCGGCGGTCGGCCTCCAGTCCCCGATCGTCACCATGCTGGCGTTCGTCCCGATGCTGCTGATCGCGTACGCCTTCCGGGAGCTCAACGCGAGCAACGCGGACTGCGGGACCACCTTCACCTGGGCGACCCGCGCCTTCGGCCCCCGCACCGGCTGGATGGGCGGCTGGGGCATCATCGTCGCCAACGTCATCGTGATGGCGAGCCTCGCCGAGATCGCCGGTATCTACAGCTTCCGGCTGGTGGGCCTGGACGGGCTGGCGGAGGACCGGCTGTGGACCACGGTCGCGGGCATCGTCTGGATCGCCGTGATGACCGCGGTCTGCTACATCGGCATCGAGTTCTCGGCGGCCGTCCAGCGCTGGCTGCTGTGCCTCGAAGTGGGGATGCTGGCCGTCTTCGCCGTCGCCGCACTGGTCAGGTCGTACACCGACGCTCCGCCGACGGCGATCCACGTCTCCGCCTCCTGGTTCAACCCCTTCGAGGTGTCATCGGTGAAGGCCCTCACGTCGGGCCTCCTGGCGGGCGTCTTCATCTACTGGGGCTGGGACACCGCGGTCTCGATCAACGAGGAGACCGTCGACAGCACCCGTATCCCCGGACGCGCCGCGGTCACGTCGACCGTACTGCTGCTGATCATGTACGCGCTGGTGACCACCTCCGCGCAGGCCTACGCAGGGGTCGGTTCCTCGGGCATCGGACTGGGCAACTCACGGAACTCGGACGACGTGTTCTCCGCACTCGGCGAGGCCGTCTTCGGGAACGAGGCCGCGGGACTCGTCCTGACGACCCTGCTGGTCCTGATGGTGCTGACCTCGGCACTGGCCTCCACCCAGACCACCATCCTGCCGCTGGCCAGGACCGTCTTCTCCATGGCGGTCCACAAGGCCCTCCCCTCGCGGCTCGCCCGGGTCCACCGCCGGTTCCTCACCCCGACCTGGTCGACCGTCGGCATGGGCGTGGTCTCCATCGCCCTGCTCGTGCTGCTGACCTCCTTCAGCGGGAACGTACTGGCCGACTCGATCGACTCGGTCGGCCTCGCGATCACGTTCCACTACGGGCTGACCGGGTTCGCCTGCCTCTGGTACCACCGCAAGATCCTCACCCGCAGTACCAAGGACTTCGTCTTCAAGGGCGTACTACCGGGACTGGGCGGGCTGATGATGCTCTGTCTGTTCGTCTACGCCACCATCGTCTACGCGGCCCCCGACTACGGCGCGACCAGCGTCGACCTGCCCCTGATCGGGCCGACCGGCGGGGTCACCGTCGTCGGCCTGGGCGCCCTGCTGCTCGGTTTCCTGCTGATGCCGGTGGTCACCCGCGGCCATGCGGTGACCCTCAGACTCCAGCGGACTCTGCTGCCGCGGCGCCTGCCGCGGCACACCGCCCTCGACTCGGTGAGCCGCTACCTGCCCGCCGACAGCGGAAGCGGGGTGGGCGGCGACTGGTACGACGTCATTCCCCTGTCGGGAACCCGCGTCGGCCTGGTCGTGGGGGACGTGCTCGGCCACGGCCTGCGCGCCGCGGCCACCATGGGGCGTCTGCGCACCGGGGTGCGCGTCCTGGCCCGGCTGGACCTGAGCCCGGACGAGCTGCTGTCCCGCCTCGACGACCTGGTCGAGCAGACCGAACACGAGCGGCGCGGCGACGGCCACGGCCGGGGCCACCTGAGGATGCCGGCCGACGCCGCTCTCGGCGTGACGTGTCTGTACGCGGTGTACGACCCCGTCACGGGCAAGTGCAGCCTGGCACGGGCCGGGGAGTCGGTGCTGGCGGTCGTCGAACCGCACAAGGACGTCGTGCACTATCCGGAGCTGCCCCCCGGACCACAGCTGGGGTTCGGCGGCCCGCCCTACCAGAGCAAGGAGCTGGACCTCCCGGCGGGCAGTCTCGTCGCCCTCTTCACGGGTGGCCTCCTGCAGGCGGCCGACAGCCGTGAGGCCGGGCTCGCACAGCTGTCCCAGGCCCTCGCCGACAACACCGCGTCCCTGGACGAGCTGTGCGACCGGGCGGTGACCGCGCTGCTGCCGGGGCCGGTGGACGAGGACGCGACACTGCTCCTGGCCCGTACGCGCCTGCTCGACCGGAGCCAGTTCACCCAGTGGGAGCTGCCCCCGGACCCGGCGGCGGTGGCCACCATCCGCACCGCTGTCGGCAAACAGCTCCGCGACTGGGGGCTGGAGGACCTGACGTTCCCCACCGAGCTCATCGTCAGCGAGCTGGTCACCAACGCCATCCGCTACGTCGGCGGCCCGATCCAGGTGTGCCTGATCCGCGACCGGACCCTGATCTGCGAGGTTTCCGACACCGGCCACACCACCCCCAACCTGCGGCATGCCGCGAGCGACGACGAGGGCGGCCGGGGCCTGTTCATCATCGCGCAGATGACCCACCACTGGGGCACGCGCTACACGCCCACCGGCAAGACGATCTGGACCGAGCAGGACCTGCCGCCGGCGGGTGAGGGGTAGCCCCGCCACGCGTGATCAGCGTTCCCGACTTGCGATCAGCGGCCCCGCGGCTTGGAGTGGAGTAAGCCCTGTCTGCACGCGGCCGCGGGCATTGTGTGCGCCTGTGCCGGGTGCCGCGCCGGGGACCCTGTGCCGTCCGGAGGACGAGAAGAGGGATGGCCATGCGAACGAGCATCATCCGCAGCGAGCGCATGGCCATCAGCTACGACGTGGTCAACGGCTGGACCGTGCTCGAGGTCGACGGCGAGATCGACGTCCACACCTCGCCCGGGATCCGGCAGGCAGTGGTGGAACTGCTCGGTGAGGGCCACCGTCACTTCGTCCTGGACCTGTGCTTCGTGCCGTTCCTGGACTCCGTCGGGCTGGGGACGGTCGTGGCCAGCACGAAGCGCATCCGGGAGCAGGAGGGATCGCTCCGGATCGCCTGCCCCTCCGGCCGGTTGCTCAAGGTCTTCGAGATCAGCGGCCTCCACGACGCCTACGACTTCTACGTCTCGCCGGAGGAGGCGACGGTCGACGCCCCGTCCGCCGACGGTCTCGCGCACTGGCCGCACGGCGAGGCCGGGGCGTGAGCCGTCCGCCGGGAGCGGCGGCGCGGTCGCGGGCGCCGGCCGGCGGACGATCAAGGGAGGGCGCCACCACCATGGGATCCGTTACCGACACCTGGAGGTGCGTATGACGGGCGCCACGGCCGGTGTCACCGGCGCCGACGGACGGCCCGGCCTCGACGGCCGGACCGTCGTCGTGATCGGCGGCAGCTCGGGCATCGGACTGGAGACCGCGCGCCAGGTCCGCGCGGACGGCGGGCAGGTGGTCCTGGTGGGCCGCGACCCCGAACGGCTGCGGCAGGCCGCCGAGGAGCTGGACGCCGTGAGCACGGCGGCGTTCGACGCCGCCGACAGCGATCGCGTGGCGCAGTTCTTCCACGATCTGCCCGGTCCGGTCGACCATGTGATGGTCACGGCCGGCAGCCCTTCGTACGCGCCGCTTGCGGAGCTGGACCTCGACATGGCCCGCCGCGAGTTCGGCGACCGCCTCGCCGTCACGCTCGGGATCGCCCTGCACGGCCGTGACAAGGTCAGAGCCGGAGGCACGCTCGTGTTCATCGGCGGCACCGGCGGCCGGCGTCCCGGCGTCGGCCTGGCCGTCGTCTCCGCGATGACCGCGGCGCTGCCCGCCCTCGTCGCCAACCTGGCGCTCGAACTCGCGCCGATCCGGGTCAACCTCATCGCCGCCGGGTTCGTGGACACCCCCCTGTCGGCCTCGCTCCTGGGCGATCAGCTGGAGGCCCGGCGTGAGGACCTGCGTTCCAGGCTCCCCATCGGACGTGTCGTCGGTCCTGCCGACGTCGCCGCTCTGGCCCTGCACATCATGTGCAACGACGCGCTCACCGGGGCCACGTACGACATCGACGGAGGCCAGCAGCTCCTGCCGCACTGACGGGGCCGCGGTGTCCGGGGCCGGGCCCCGGCATCTTCGCGGGGCACGGCGCGGCGTGAATCACCCACGGTGGGTGAGGCCCCGGCGCCCGGGCCGGGCGGAGGCTGCTGGTGCACGACGAGCGGGCGCTCCAGGGCGCCGCGGGCCGGGCGACGAGAGGGCGTGCGGTGATGGCCGAGGACAGGGCCGAACGCATTGCGGAGTTCATCAGGCCACTGAGGGTCGAGCCCGGTACGAAGGTGCGTCTGGCGAAGGACTTCGACCCCGGGTACAAGGCGGGCATCCGGAAGAAGAAGGACGGCGTCGAACTGCTCCGCGAGGGCGTCGAGTTGCTCGCCGACTACCAGCGGCGGCTGGCAGCCCAGGACACGTACGGGGTGCTCATGTGCCTCCAGGCACTGGACGCCGGCGGCAAGGACGGAACGATCCGCCACGTGATGAGCGGCATCAATCCCCAGGGCGTGCGGGTGGCCGGGTTCAAAGTGCCCTCGGCCGAGGAGCTGGACCACGACTTCCTCTGGCGCTACACCCGCGAGCTGCCCCGGCGCGGGGAGATCGGCATCTTCAACCGGTCCCACTACGAAGAGGTCCTGGTGGTGCGGGTGCACCCCGAGAACCTCGACCGGCAGAGGCTGCCGGAGGCGGCGCGCGGTCCTGGCGTGTGGGAGCGGCGCTACCGCGAGATCAACGACTGGGAGCGTTATCTGTGCGACAACGGCTTCAAGGTCGTGAAGGTGTTCCTGAACCTGTCGAAGGAGGAGCAACGCCTCCGATTCCTCAAACGCATCGACGTGCCCGAGCGGAACTGGAAGTTCTCCCCGGCGGACGTCCGAGAGCGCGCCCGGTGGGACGACTACCAGCGGGCGTTCTCGCAGATGCTGTCCGCCACGAGTACGGAGTGGGCGCCCTGGTACGTCGTGCCCGCCGACCACAAGTGGTTCGCGCGCGTCTGCGCCGCGGCCGTCCTGGCGCACACCCTGATGGACATCGACCCTCAGTACCCGCACGTCAGCGCCCGGACACGCCGGGAGCTGGCCGAGGTGAAACATGAGCTGGAGCGGCAGGCGCCGGAGGGCGAGCCCCGCGATCCGTACGCCGCCGAGGCCGCGCAGCGGGCCCGCAGGGCAAAGGGTGGCGGCAAGCGGAAGCGCGGGGGCGGCAAGGGCTGAGGGGGCGCGCGGCGCGTCGGGGGAGCGACCGCGGGACGGGCGTGACGCCGGGTGCGGGCCGAGGGCCGGGGCCGGCCCCCGGGCCCGGATCACGTGTCGTCGCGGGAGCCGGGCCGAGGGGGGCCGCGTCCTACTTGCTGATGGCGAAGCGCATCAGGGCGTGCTCGTCGCCCTGCTTGATCTTGCCCGTCACGTTGATCACTTCCAGCTTCCAGCTCCCGCCGACCCGCACGGCCTTGGCCACGGCGCAGCCGTTGTCCTGCGTGAGCAGGCTCGGCCAGATGTCGGCGACCTGCTGGGTGCTGCCGCCGGTCGCGTCGTACACCTTGAAGCTGATGTTGCGCGCCTTCTGGAAGGAACTGCCCTTCTTGAACGCCGCCGCGACGAACACGATCGACGTGATCTGGGGCGGGATGCGCGAGAACTCGACGGTCACCGTCTCGTCGTCGCCCTCGCCGCGGCCGGTCTGGTTGTCGCCGCTGTGCACCAGTGAGCCGTTGCCCATGGGGTCCAGCGAGTCGAGGCCGGCCAGACGCACGGGGTCGGACCCCTGCATGGCGACGGCGATCAGGTCGAGGTCGGTGCCGGTCTTGCGGCGGAGTATGCCGACCACCCCGCCGCTGGCGCCGGCGGTGGGGTCCCAGGACGCCCCGATGGACAGATGGGTGACTCCGTCCAGGTCCGCAGGGCCGTCTTCCTTCGTGAGCGTAATCATGAATGGATCATCCTCTTGATGGCGGGACTGCGACACGCAAAGTGTGCCTGGAACTTCCGACGATCCACACAACTGGCCCGCGGGTTCCCGTTTCGCCCCCTTTGCGGAGCCCGATCGGTGTCAACCGCCGCTCGGAGGGGGCGACATGGCGGTCATGTCGCGGACGGGGAGGAGCCGCTCCCGGCGCCCATCGGGCCACGACGGCCCGGCACGCCGGACACGCACGGCGGATGACGCCCCCTCATGTCCCTTGCCCGTGTGGCTCCTGGGGGCGGGGCGGTGATCCGCGAGGGGCGTCGCGGCAGCGGATTGCCGGGGACCGCATCCATCCGGGCGCCTGACGCGTCTAGGCGGGTATGGAATGGGAGAAGACGCCTGCTGAGCGGCCCCCTGCACCGGCCCGAGGGCCGCAGCCCGAGGGGTGCCTCGCCGTCGCCATCCGCATTCCCGTACGGATCGTGGTGCTCGTCCTGGTCGTACCGGTGCGGATGGTGTGGGACGCGCTCGTCGTCGCCGGAAGGTTTCTGCGGGACACCGTGCTGCGCCCTCTGGGGCGGGCTCTCGCCTGGGCCGCGTGGGCCGTGTTCGTCTGGCCGTGGGTGACGCTGTGGCGGTACGCCCTCGTGCCGCTCGGCAGGGCGCTGGCCCGGCTCGGTCACGTGTTGCTCGTGGTGCCCGCGGTGTGGCTGTACCGCACGGTGCTGACACCCGTCGGGCACGCGATCGCCTGGGTGGCCCGGGGCGTGGGCGCGGCCGTCGCCTGGGTGGCCCGGGGCGTGGGCGCGGCCGTCGCCTGGGTCCTCGGCGGGATCGCGGCGGCGCTTGGCTGGGTCTACGCGCGGTTGCTCACCCCGGTCGGGCGGGCGATCGCCTGGCTGGTCAGGGGCGTCGGTCTGATCCTCGCCGCCGTGGGCCTCGGGCTGTACACCGCCGGCGCCTGGCTGGTCCGGCACCTCGTCGTGGTCCCGGCCCTGTGGCTGTACGAGTGGGTCCTCACCCCCGTAGGCAAGGGGATCGCCTGGCTGGGGGGCGGTCTCGTGTGGCTCGTACGGATGATCTTCATCGGCGTCGGTGCCGCGTTCTACTGGACGGGCCGCATCCTCCTGGTGCTGCCCGCGCTCGCGCTGTGGCGATGGGTGCTCGCGCCGGTCGGACGCGTGCTCGCCGTCATCGGCAGGGAGATCGGCGAGGCCCTCGTGCACGCCTGGCGCGTCGCCGGACACATCTCGCTCGCCGTCGGCCGGTTCCTCGCGAAAGTCCTGCGGTGGACGTTCGTGGAGCCGGTGCGCTGGGTGTACCGGACCCTGCTGACACCCGTCGGGCACGCCGTGCGGGACCTGGTGCTGCGGCCCGCGGCCGAGGCCGCACGCAGCGCCGGACGGGCCACCCGGCAGGCCCTGAGCGCCGCCCGGGACTCCGCCCGGCAGGCCCGCGCCGACTTCCGGCGGATGCTCTTCGGCCCGCCCCACGAGCCGCAGACCGTCGCCCGCCGGGAACCGACGGCCGGTGAGACACGTACTCTAGGTAGCAGTACGACCGCTCTCACGAAGGACTGAACGACACTGGGCAAGCGACAGCCCGAAGGCCCGCCGCCCGCACCCGCGGTGCAGCGCATCCGACTGCGCTACACCAAGCGCGGCCGCCTCCGGTTCACCAGCCACCGTGACTTCCAGCGCGCCTTCGAGCGTGCGCTGCGCCGAGCCGAGGTGCCCATGGCGTACTCGGCTGGGTTCACGCCGCACCCGAAGGTGTCGTACGCCAATGCCGCACCCACCGGCACCGGCAGTGAGGCGGAGTATCTGGAGATCGCGCTCACCGAGGCGCGTGACCCGGAAACCCTGCGTGTGCTCCTCGACGAGTCGCTGCCCGACGGGCTCGACATCATCGAGGCCGTCGAGGCCCGCACCCCGGGTCTCGCCGACCGGCTCACCGCCTCCGTGTGGGAGCTGCGCCTCGACGGCGTGGTTCCTCAGGAGGCGGAGCGTGCCGTCGGCGCCTTCCGCGCGGCCGGGACCGTCGAGGTCCAGCGCAGGACGAAGAACGGCATGCGGACCTTCGACGCCCGCGCCGCCGTCGCGAGCCTGGAGACGCACACCCCCCAGGCTGATAGGCCGACCGACCAGCCCTGTGCGATACTGCGGCTGGTTGTTCGGCACGTGACGCCTGCCGTTCGACCCGACGACGTCCTGTCCGGTCTCCGCGCCGTGGCCGACCTGGCGCCGCCGGTCCCCGCAGCGGTGACCAGGCTGGCGCAGGGGCTGTTCGATGAAGAGACCGGCACGGTGACCGACCCGCTCGCGCCCGACCGCGAGGCAGTCACGGCCGCCCCAGCCGATCGCTCCGGGGCCGCCCCATCTGCCGCCGCGAAGGCGCCGGCGTAAGGAAGGTCCCGCGTAAGGACGGACGTCGTAGCGCCGCCCTCGAATCCGGGAGCCACCTGGATCGGGCAGCGCACCGACCAGAAGACTTTCGCCAGGCCGTACGCACACATGGTGTACGGAACCGGCGAGACAGGACACAGAGAGCTCCCGTGCGGCGCCCGCGCCCCGGACGGCGGCACCGCGCATCGCGCGAGCCGCGGACGTCACCGGCATCGCCGGACCAGGCGCGGCGCCCGGGAGCCTGACGGGAGATCCACCCGCATGCTTGAGCCGACCGAACCCACTGAGCCCTCCACGGGCTCCGAGAACAACGACACCCCCAGCGACACCCTGCCGCCGCGGCGCCGCCGCCGCGCCGCGTCGCGCCCCGCGGGCCCGCCGGCCGCCGCCACCGAGGCCGCGGCCGAGACCACCGCTCCGGCCATACCGGCCCTCGCCTCGGCCGACGAACTCGCGGAGGAAGAGGCCGCCGAGGCCGTCGAGACCGAGCAGGCCGTCGCCGCGGAGACCCCGGCCGACACCGAGACCCCTGCCGACGAGGACACGGCCCCGCGTCGCACACGCCGCCGCGCCACCCGCCGGGCGTCCGCACCCGCCGGTGCGCCCGCGTCGGTGGAGGCGGCCGAGTCCGCCGAGACCGTGGTGCCCGCCGCCGAAACGGTGACCGCCGAGGTTGCGGCCGAGCCCGTGGCCGAGGCCCCGGCTCCCGTGGCGGAGGAAGCCGCGCCCGCCGGGCGCACGCGCCGTCGTGCGACCCGCCGCGCCACCGCACCCACCGCCGCGCCCAAGGAGACAGAGGCCGTCGTGACCGCCGAGGCCGAGGAGACGCCCGAGGCCGTGGAGCCCGCCGAGACCGCCGCGGCGCAGGTCACCGCCCCCGCCGAACCCGCCGCCGAGGCCGAGGAGGCCGCGCCCCGCCGCACCACGCGCCGACGCGCCACCCGCCGAGTCTCCGCGCCCGCCGCCACGCCCGAGGGCGAGGCCGTCGAGGAGCGCGCCGAGACGCCCGAGCCGGTAGCCGAGACCGCGCCCGCCGAGACCGCGCCGGCCACGGCCGCCGAGGTGACCGAGGGCGAGGCCGAGGAGGGCGGACCGCGCCGCACCCGCCGACGCGCCACCCGTAAGGCCGCCGGTGGCTTCTCCGCGCCCGCGCCGAAGGAGAAGGAGACCGACGAGAGCGGTCGGCGCCCGGCGCGTCCGGCCGTCGCCGTGTTCCAGGCGCCCGTGTTCGCCGAGCCGATGTTCCAGACCCCGGAGCGGGCCGCCGCCGCGGCTGCCGCCGAGGCCGCCGAGGCCGCGGAGGCGGCCGACGAATCCGCCGAGGAGGCTGCCGGGACCGAGGTCGCCGAAGCCGCCGAGGAGACCACCGGCGGACGCCGGCGCCGCCGTCGCCGGGCCGTCGAGGACGAGCCGGTGACCGTGCCGGCCGCCGTCGAGGCCGAGGAGGAGCCGGAGGAGGACGCCGAGTCGGCCGAGGAGGCCGTCGAGGGTGACGAGGGCGAGGAGGAGTCCGCGGGCTCCCGTCGCCGCCGCCGTCGTGGTGGCCGCCGTCGTCGTCGTGGCGAGTCCGCCGAGGCGGACGGCGAGTCCGCGGACGACGAGTTCGCGGCCGAACAGGCCGAACAGGCCGCGCAGGACGCCGAGGACACCGCCGAGCAGGTCGAGGAGGACGCCGAGGAGGCGGACGAGCGCGAGGAGGCGGTCGGTTCCGGCTCCAGCAGCAGCCGTCGCCGTCGTCGTCGCCGTCGTCGCGCCGGTGACTCCGGCGGCGAGGCCGAGCACGGCGAGAACGACCCTGAGCGCACCGTCGTGAAGGTCCGAGAGCCCCGCAAGAAGGACGAGCACCCGGTCGACGAGGTGCAGTCCATCAAGGGCTCGACCCGTCTGGAGGCGAAGAAGCAGCGCCGCCGCGAGGGCCGCGAGCAGGGCCGCCGCCGCGTCCCGATCATCACCGAGGCCGAGTTCCTGGCCCGCCGCGAAGCCGTCGAGCGCGTGATGGTCGTCCGCCAGAGCGGCGAGCGCACGCAGATCGGCGTCCTCGAGGACGACGTGCTCGTCGAGCACTACGTGAACAAGGAGCAGTCGACCTCGTACGTCGGCAACGTGTACCTCGGCAAGGTGCAGAACGTCCTGCCGTCGATGGAGGCCGCCTTCATCGACATCGGCAAGGGCCGCAACGCCGTCCTGTACGCGGGCGAGGTGAACTTCGAGGCGCTCGGCCTGGCCAACGGGCCGCGCCGCATCGAGACCGCGCTGAAGTCCGGCCAGTCCGTCCTCGTGCAGGTCACGAAGGACCCGATCGGCCACAAGGGCGCCCGCCTCACCAGCCAGGTCTCGCTGCCCGGCCGCTACTTGGTCTACGTGCCCGAGGGCTCGATGACCGGTATCAGCCGCAAGCTGCCCGACACCGAGCGCGCCCGGCTGAAGACCATCCTCAAGAAGATCGTCCCCGAGGACGCGGGCGTCATCGTGCGCACCGCCGCCGAGGGAGCGAGCGAGGACGAGCTGCGCCGTGACGTCGAACGGCTCCAGGCGCAGTGGGAAGACATCCAGAAGAAGGCGAAGAGCGGCAACGCCCCGACGCTGCTCTACGGCGAGCCGGACATGACCGTCCGCGTCGTCCGCGACATCTTCAACGAGGACTTCTCGAAGGTCGTCGTCAGCGGTGACGAGGCGTGGGAGACCATCCACGGCTACGTCTCCCACGTCGCGCCCGACCTGGCGGACCGGCTGTCGAAGTGGACCTCCGAGGTCGACGTGTTCGCCACGCACCGGATCGACGAGCAGCTGATGAAGGCGCTGGACCGCAAGGTCTGGCTGCCGAGCGGCGGTTCGCTGGTGATCGACAAGACCGAGGCCATGGTCGTGGTCGACGTCAACACCGGCAAGTTCACCGGTCAGGGCGGCAACCTCGAAGAGACCGTGACCAGGAACAACCTGGAGGCGGCCGAGGAGATCGTGCGCCAGCTGCGGCTGCGCGACCTGGGCGGCATCGTCGTCATCGACTTCATCGACATGGTCCTGGAGTCCAACCGCGACCTGGTGCTGCGGCGCCTGCTGGAGTGCCTGGGCCGCGACCGCACCAAGCACCAGGTGGCCGAGGTCACCTCGCTGGGTCTGGTGCAGATGACGCGCAAGCGTGTCGGCCAGGGTCTGCTGGAGTCCTTCTCCGAGACCTGCGTCCACTGCAACGGCCGCGGTGTCATCGTGCACATGGAGCAGCCGGCCTCCGTCGGCGGCGGAGGCAAGCGCAAGAAGCGCGGCCGCGGCGATGCCGAGCAGCCGCACGAGCACGAGGCCGTCGTCGCGGAGACCACCGAGGCGGCCGAGACCGTCGAGGCGGAGACCGAGGCCGAGGTGGCCGCCGAGGCCGCGGCGCCCGCCGCGCTGCCCGCACCCGAGTTCGCCCTGGACGAGGAGCTGTACAGCAGCGCCGCCGAGGCCGAAGCCGCCGCGGGCCGGGGCCGTTCGCGCCGCCGGGCCACCCGGCGGGCGTCCGCTCCGGCGGGTGCGCCGCGGGCGGAGGGGCGTCCCTCGAAGCGCGCGGAGCGTGCCGAGCGGGCCGCCAAGTCGCGTGAGGCCGCAGAGTCCGAGCCGGTCGCCGTCGAGGACCCGGTCGTCGAGGCGCCGCAGGAACTCGTCGCCGAGGCCGCCGAGGCCCCTGCGGTCACCGAGGCCCCTGCGGTCACCGAGGCTCCGGTGGTCACCGAAGCCGCCGTCGTGGAGGCCGTCCAGGACGAGGCCGCGCCCAAGGGCCGTACGCGCCGTCGTGCCACCCGCAAGGTGTCGGCCCCGGCCGGTTCGCCGAAGGCCTCCGAGGAGGCCGTGGTGACGGTCGCGGCGCCCGTGGCCGAGCCGGAGGCGGCTGCCGAGCCGCAGCCCGAGCCCGTGGCGGAGACCGCCGCCGAGGCGCCCGCGGAGAGCGCCGCCCCGGCGCGTCCGCGCCGCCGCGCCGTCCGCAAGGCCACCGCGCCCGCCGCGTCCCAGGAGGCGGCCGTCGTGGTCGTCCCGTCGGCCGCGGCCCCCGCGAAGGAGACGGCCGGCACCGCCGAGGCGGTGGTCGAGGAGACCGAGGCCGAGGAGGCCGAGGCTCCGGCCGCCGCCAAGAAGGCGGCGGCGCGCAAGACGGCCAAGAAGGCGACGGCGAAGAAGGCCGCCACCAAGAAGACGGCGGCCAAGAAGACGGCCGCCAAGAAGGCCACGGCCAAGAAGGCGACCGCGAAGAAGGCCGCCACCAAGGCCACGACGAAGAAGACGGCCGCGGCGGAGCAGACCCTGTCCGCCGTCTCGGCTTCGGCCGACGAGGGCTGAAGCAGTCGCTGACGCGGTGTGGTCCTGCCCACTCCGGGCAGGACCACACCGTTTCCCGCAGGACCGAGCCACTGTGCGATGGACCGCGCTCGTTCAGACACGTTTGGACAGCTGTGAGGCGGGGCGCACGACACCGCGCAACCTCGGTGGAATGTCCGCAAGCAAGGAGAGAATCGCGATGATAGGCCTCGTGTTGGCGGCCGGCGCCGGGCGGCGTCTGCGCCCCTACACCGATAATCTGCCCAAGGCGCTGGTGCCGGTGGGAACGGAGGACGGATCGGACAGCCTGACCGTGCTCGACCTCACCCTCGGCAACTTCGCCGAGATCGGCCTGACCGAGGTCGGCATCATCGTCGGTTACCGCAAGGAAGCCGTGTACGAGCGACAGGCGGCCCTTGAGGAGAAGTACGGCCTCAAGCTCACCCTCATCGACAACGACAAGGCCGAGGAGTGGAACAACGCCTACTCCCTGTGGTGCGGTCGTGACGCCCTCAAGGACGGTGTGATCCTCGCCAACGGCGACACCGTGCACCCGGTCTCCGTCGAGCGGACGCTGCTCGCCGCCCGCGGCGACGGCAAGAGGATCATCCTCGCCCTCGACACGGTGAAGAAGCTCGCCGACGAGGAGATGAAGGTCGTCGTGCACCCCGACAAGGGCGTGCAGAAGATCACCAAGCTCATGGAGCCGTCCGAGGCCACCGGCGAGTACATCGGTGTCACCCTCATCGAGGGCGAGGCCGCCGCGGAGCTCGCCGACGCCCTGAAGACGGTGTGGGAGAAGGACCCGCAGCAGTTCTACGAGCACGGCTACCAGGAGCTCGTCAACCGCGGCTTCAAGATCGATGTCGCCCCGATCGGTGACGTCGAGTGGGTCGAGATCGACAACCACGACGACCTCGCCAGGGGACGTGAGATCGCGTGCCAGTACTGACGAGGCTCATCCCCTCGCCGGTCGTCGTCGACATCCGTCCCGGTGTCCTGGACGACCTGGCGGCCGTGCTCTTCGACGAGCGTATCTCGCACTCTGGGAAGATCGCTGTCGCGGTCAGCAACGGCTCCGGTGCCAGGCTGCGTGAGCGCCTTGCCCCGACCCTGCCCGGCGCGACCTGGTACGAGGTCGGCGGCGGCACCATCGACGACGCCGTGCGGCTGGCCGACGAGATGAAGTCGGGCCGTTACGACGCGGTCGTCGGGCTCGGCGGCGGCAAAGTCATCGACTGCGCGAAGTACTGCGCGGCGCGTATCGGCCTGCCTATGGTCGCCGTCGCCACCAACCTCTCTCATGACGGCATCTGCTCGCCCGTGTCCATCCTGGACAACGACGCGGGCCGTGGCTCCTACGGCGTGCCGACACCCATCGCGCTCCTCATCGACCTCACGGTGATACGCGAGGCGCCGGTCCGCTTCGTGCGTTCCGGCATCGGCGACGTGGTGTCCAACATCTCCGCGGTCGCGGACTGGGAGCTGGCCAACCGTGTCAACGGTGAGAAGGTCGACGGTCTTGCCGCCGCGATGGCACGGCAGGCGGGCGAGGCCGTGCTGCGGCACCCGGGCGGCTGTGGCGACGACGGGTTCCTGACCGTGCTGTCGGAGGGGCTGGTGCTGTCCGGTATCGCCATGTCGATCGCTGGGCACACCCGGCCTTCGTCCGGGGCCTGCCACGAGATCAGCCACGCTCTCGATCTGCTGTATCCCAAGCGCACGGCGAGCCACGGCGAGCAGGTGGGGCTCGGCGCGGCCTTCGCCATGCACCTGCGGGGCGATCATGACGGGTCCAAGCTGATGGCCGGCGCACTCCGTCGGCACGGGCTGCCGGTGCTGGCGGAGGAGATCGGGTTCAGCGACGACGAGTTCGTCCGGGCCGTGGAGTTCGCCCCGGAGACCCGGCCCGGCCGCTTCACAGTCCTGGAACACCTGGATCTGTCACCGACACGGATCAAGGAGGCGTACGCCGACTACGTCGCGGCGATCGCCGGGTGGGACGGAGGCCCGGTTTGACCCCGGTGGGGAGGGTCTCGTAACCTTGACCGTCGGCGTGTCCACTGATGCGCCGCATCCCCGTAAACCTCTTCCTCCCGGAAACAGGCGCGTTTCACGCGTCCTGCGCTCCGGTAGAGGCCGCTCGTGCGTGCGTGCCAGCGGCTGGACTGCGGGGATTCCGTTCCGAGCGAGAGAGAGATCCGCGTGTACGCCATCGTGCGCAGCGGTGGTCGCCAGCACAAGGTTGCTGTCGGCGACATCGTTGAGGTTGACAAGATTTCCACTGCCAAGGTTGGCGACACGGTCGAGCTCTCGACCCTGCTCGTTGTCGACGGTGACGCCGTGACCAGCGACCCGTGGGTGCTGGCCGGTATCAAGGTCCAGGCCGAGGTCGTGGACCACCACAAGGGCGCGAAGATCGACATCCTTCGCTACAAGAACAAGACCGGCTACCGCCGTCGTCAGGGCCACCGCCAGCAGTACACGGCGATCAAGGTCACTGAGATCCCCGCGGCTGCGAAGTAAGGGACTGAGGAGAGATGGCACACAAGAAGGGCGCATCGTCCACTCGGAACGGTCGCGACTCCAATGCTCAGCGGCTCGGCGTGAAGCGCTTCGGCGGTCAGGTCGTCAACGCCGGTGAGATCCTGGTCCGCCAGCGCGGTACCCACTTCCACCCGGGCAACGGCGTCGGCCGTGGCAAGGACGACACGCTGTTCGCCCTTGACGCCGGTGCGGTGGAGTTCGGTACCCACCGTGGCCGCAAGGTCGTGAACATCGTTCCGGTCGCCTGATCCAGTCCCTTTAGGACGCAGGCTCCGCGGAACAGAGTTCTTCGCGAGGCGGACCTCACTTCCCGGTCGGGAAGGCGGGTCCGCCTTTCGCGTGTTAGGCAAGAGACATTCCGTACGGAAGGCAACTCCGTACGCGTCCGTACGGAAGACATTTCCGTACGCCACCGAAGTAACCGAAGTGCTGGAGGCACCCCCATGACCACCTTCGTGGACCGCGTCGAGCTGCACGTCGCCGCGGGTAACGGAGGCCACGGCTGTGCCTCCGTTCACCGGGAGAAGTTCAAGCCGCTCGGCGGCCCCGACGGCGGCAACGGCGGCCGTGGCGGTGACGTGATGCTGGTCGTCGACCAGTCGATCACCACGCTGCTCGACTACCACCACAAGCCGCACCGCAGCGCCACCAACGGCAAGCCCGGCGAGGGCGGCAACCGTTCCGGCAAGGACGGCCAGGACCTGATCCTGCCGGTCCCGGACGGCACGGTGGTGCTCGACAGGGCGGGCAATGTGCTCGCGGACCTCGTGGGCCACGGCACGTCGTACGTCGCCGCCCAGGGCGGGCGTGGCGGCCTCGGCAACGCGGCGCTGTCCTCGGCCCGCCGCAAGGCGCCCGGCTTCGCGCTGCTCGGTGTGCCCGGTGATCTGCAGGACATCGTCCTGGAGCTGAAGACGGTCGCGGACGTGGCGCTCGTCGGCTACCCGAGCGCCGGCAAGTCCTCGCTGATCTCGGTCCTGTCGGCCGCCAAGCCGAAGATCGCGGACTACCCCTTCACGACCCTCGTCCCGAACCTGGGCGTGGTGACGGCGGGCGAGACCGTCTACACGATCGCGGACGTCCCCGGCCTCATTCCCGGCGCGAGCCAGGGCAAGGGCCTCGGCCTGGAGTTCCTGCGCCATGTGGAGCGCTGCAGCGTGCTGGTCCACGTCCTGGACACGGCCACCCTGGAGTCCGAACGTGACCCCGTCTCCGACCTCGACGTCATCGAGGAGGAGCTGAAGCAGTACGGCGGCCTCGGCAACCGGCCGCGGCTCGTCGTCCTCAACAAGATCGACGTACCGGACGGCAAGGACCTGGCCGAGATGGTCCGCCCCGACCTGGAGGCGCGCGGCTACCGCGTCTTCGAAGCGTCCGCGGTCGCGCACATGGGCCTCAAGGAGCTGTCCTTCGCGCTCGCCGACCTGGTCGGGCGGGCGCGTGCCGCCAAGCCCAAGGAGGAGGCGACCCGGATCGTCATCCGCCCGAAGGCGGTCGACGACGCCGGCTTCACGGTGGTCCAGGAGGAGGACGGCCTCTTCCGCGTGCGCGGCGAGAAGCCCGAACGCTGGGTCCGCCAGACCGACTTCAACAACGACGAGGCCGTCGGTTACCTCGCCGACCGGCTCGCCCGTCTCGGCGTCGAGGAAGAGCTGATGAAGGCGGGCGCCAGGGCGGGTGACGGCGTCGCCATCGGGCCCGAGGAGAACGCGGTCGTCTTCGACTGGGAGCCCACCGTCATGGCCGGCGCGGAGATGCTCGGCCGCCGCGGCGAGGACCACCGCTTCGACGCTCCCCGCCCCGCCGCCCAGCGCCGCCGCGACAAGCAGGCGGAACGGGACGACGCGGACACGGAGTTCGACGGGTTCGAGCCGTTTTAGCTCGGGCCCTTCCGGACGGCACTGCTTCAAGGGCGTCCTTGATCCGACAGCGGTCGGACCAAGGACGCCCTTGCCGCGTCCGACGTCAGATCAGGACGCTCTTGTAGTAGATGCTGGCCTTCTTCCGGCTGTCCGTAGTGGAGGTCTCGGAGGCGAAGCCGCTGCACAGGCGTACGGCAGTCGGGTTGTTGGGGTCGGGGACCTGGATGGCCATGCCCTCCGGTTCCCGGTAGAGGAGGGTGTACGCCGCCTTGGTGAGCTTCTGCTCGACCAGGGTTCCGGTGTTCCAGTCGACGCTGGTGATGTAGGTGTTGCCGTCGGGGGAGACGGAACCGGCGGTGCCGTAGGCGGATCCGGCCAGGAGGTAGAGGTAGCTGCCGTAGCTGGCGAAGCCCTGGAAGGTGTCGGTGTATCCGGGCTGGAGGTCGGCGGGCTGGGCGACATCCGCGAGGGCGGTGCGGGAGCCGCTCTTGAAGGCGACGAGGTCGTAGAGCCGGTAGCGGAAGGCGCCGCTGATGCGATGGCGCACGGCGAGGCGCTGGTTGACGGGGTCGAGGGCGACCGTGGTGCGGTCGACACCGGATTCCAGGCTGTACTGGGTGATCGCCGGGGAATTCGGTGTCAGGACGGTGCCGTTTGCGAATTTGAAGCGGGCCAGCTTGCTGCCCCAGCCGGTGTAGGTGCCGTCGGAATTCTGGGTGCGCACGGAGCTGGTCTCGGTCCACAGATAGCTGGCGGTGCTGGTGGATTCGACGCCGATTTGCACGCCGTGCCCGAAGCCGAGCAGGTACATGGTGCCCAGAATTCGCCCGGAGGTGTCGAGGCGGGTCAGGCACAAATCGCCGTTGGCCTCGCGCTCGGCGCCTGTGTAGGTCTGCGATTCGCCGGGGAGCTTCAGGCCGCCGTCCACCAGCTGGACCGTGAAGAGATGACCCTTTGCGTTGTCGAATGCAAAAGACTGGAGCACGCGCGTGCCGCTCAGGCCGATCTCGCGCAGCAACTGGTCGGACGCGGCGGTGAGGTCGAATCGCTTGGTGGCCGTCACGGACCCCGCGTCCGTCTCCGACGTGCGCGAGGTACGTGCGACTCCCCGTGCCGAGGCGATGGCGATCGCCGGAACAGCGGCCACGCCGACGGCAGCCCCCGCCATTCTCAGTATCTGCCTGCGGTCGAGCATGATATTCAAAGCCCCTTAAAAAAGAAGAGTGCCTTTATTTGTACCCCTGCATACAAAAAGGACATTTCAGTCCGAAGGGGCTCCCGAACTTGGTTTTGGCGGGTCATTAAAGCATTCGGGAACCGCGCTGGGTAGCGAGTCTCTTTCGTGTTCGACGGTTGCCTGGACGTGCTGGAAATTTATCCCGTCTTTATTGCCGGTTGCCCGATTGGGGCGATTCGTTGATGTTGGTTTAGTGGATCTCCTCGGCTAGCCTCGCGCCGCAAGTGTGTTCGCCCTGCGTTGGCACTGTGTTGCCCGTGCCGATGCGAACAGCACTGTGTATGCCCGATTTCCGGGTTTCTGTGCGCGTGTGGTGCAAGGGGTGGGGTTATGGGGCGGTCGTTCAGACGTGGCTTCGTCGCGTCAGTGTCCAGCGCGTTGCTCTGCGGGCTGATGTCCGCGCCGGCGTTCGCCGCCGTCGTGGACGCGGCCAAGCCGAAGGACAGGACCGTCAGCGTGCCGGCGCGTGCCGCGCAGGGCGTGCCCCGTCAGGAGGCCGAGTCGACCCAGACCAGGCCGCGGTCGACGAGTTGGCCCAAGCGCGCCGAGGCCCGTGTCGATCTGAGCCGGGCCACCCCGGGCAACGCGCTTGCTGTGGCGCCGTCGGGTGCTGTGGTTGACGCCGACGGCACGAGCAAGGCGGCCAAGTCCGCTGCGGTGTCGGTGCAGAAGCCCACCGCTGCGCAGATCATCGCGGCGGGCACGCCTCCGCAGGCGGAGTTCGGGAACCGGAAGAAGGGTGCCAAGTCGGGTGCCGCCTCCGGCAACGGAAGCCGCCTGGCGCCTTCGGCTCCGGCGCCGCAGAGCGTGGACGTCGAGGTGCTCGACCGGGCGAAGGTGAAGCCGGTCGGCGGCATCGGGATGGGCCTGCGCGTCACCCGTACCGACAGCAAGCCCGCCCCCGGACCGGTGCGCGTCTCCATCGACTACTCGACGTTCAAGTACGCCTACGGCGGCGACTTCGCCGCCCGGCTGCGTCTGGTCCAGATGCCCGCCTGTGCGCTCACCACCCCGAAGAAGCAGGGCTGTTCACCCGACACCAGGCGCTTCGTGCAGAGCGACAACGACGTCAGGTCGGGCACGCTCTCCGCGACGGTGTTCGCCGACGCCGACCCCTTTGCGACGGCCACCGCCGACAAGGCCCCGCTGCTCAGCAGCAGCACGGCGGCCGACGCCACCGGCGCCACCGTGCTGGCGGTGACCTCCGGATCGTCGTCGGACCAGGGCGACTACCGCGCTTCCACGCTGAGCCCGACGGGTTCGTGGGCGGTGTCCACCGGTTCCGGTGCGTTCACGTACAGCATGCCGGTCCAGCTGCCGAAGGCCCCCTTCGGCGCGACCCCGTCGCTGTCGCTGTCGTACAACTCCCAGTCCGTGGACGGGCGTACGTCCGCCACGAACAACCAGGCGTCCTGGGCCGGCATGGGCTGGGACCTCGACGTCGGCTTCATCGAGCGCCGCTACAAGAACTGCTCGCAGGACGGCCTGCCGCAGATCGGCGACATGTGCTGGGACTCGCCGAACTCGGCGAAGGAACCCGACGGCGCGATGTACTCGATCAGCCTCAACGGCGTTTCCTCGCAGCTGGTCCAGGACGGCACCGGCACGGGTTCCTATCACGTGCAGGACGATCCGGGCTGGCGCGTGCAGCACTTGACGGGCGGTCACGGCAGCGACGACGAGTACTGGGCGATCTCCGACCAGGACGGCATGCGCTACTACTTCGGCTGGGGCCGCAGCGAGCGCAACAGCGCCGCGACCGATTCGGTGTACACCGAGCCGGTGGTCGGCAACAACGACGGCGAGCCGTGTCACAGCCAGTTCCCCGAACCGTGCACGCAGGCGTGGCGCTGGAACCTGGACCGGGTGGTGGACCCGAACGAGGTGGAGAACGCCTACTTCTACGACAAGCAGCAGAACCACTACCGCTCGGTCGCCAACGCCGACAAGGCGCGCCTGTACGACGCGGGTGGCTATCTGACGCGGATCGAGTACGGGTGGGCGTCGCAGCTCACCGGCGCCAAGCTGCCCGCGAAGGTCGAACTCACCCATGTGGGCCGGTGCGTGGAGCGCATGTCGGAGACGGACCCGCTGGGGGACGAGCCGAAGGCGTGCCCGGGTATCTCGTCCAACCCGGACTCGTATCCGGATGTGCCGACGGACCTGATGTGTGACGGCAGCGCGGCCGACAACAACTGCGCGGGCATGACGTACTACCCGACGTTCTTCACCACGGACATGCTGTGGGACATCAAGACGTTCGTCAGCGACGACGGCGGTACGACGTGGGATCCGGCGATGCAGTACCAGACCAAGCACGGTCTGCCGAACCCGGACGGCACGGTCGGCAAGACGCTGTGGCTGGACTACATCCAGCGCAAGGGGTACGGCGACGGGCCCGACCTGCGCCTGCCGGTGATCAATTTCAATGGTGAGTGGAAGGACAACCAAGTCGGCGCCAGCCTGCTCAACTTCCGCCGGATCACCAAGATCTACGGGGATCTCGGTGCGGTGACGAGCGTGACCTACGGTCAGCCGGACGCCTGCGACATCAACAGCCTGCCCAGTCAGTCCTCCAACACCCAGTTGTGCTTCTGGCAGAAGTGGACCCCCGAGGGGGCGACGGACGCAGAGACGGGCTGGTTCAAGAAGTACCTGGTCACCCAGGTGTCGGTGGACCCCGGAGTGGGCCAGGGCGCGAACAGCGACGGCGATCCGACGATGACGACGAGCTACGAGTACCACGGCGGCGCCGGCTGGCGGTTCACCAACGACCCGCTGACCAAGGACGAGGACGAGACCTGGTCGGAGTGGGTCGGCTATCCGCAGGTCGAGGTCTTCACCGGCACCAAGTCCAACTCGGCGTCCACGTACTACTGGTTGTACCGGGGCCTGGACGGTGACCGCACCTCCAAGACCGACTCCTCGCTGACCCGCAGCGTCAAGGTCACCGACGGCTTCGGCACCGACTGGACGGACTCGGCCTGGCTGGCGGGCAAGTCGCTGGAGACCAGCAAGCGCGACGGCGACGGCCAGTCGCACGAGCGGGTACTGAAGGAGTACTGGGTCCACGACACGGCCGTGTACGACGGCCTGCCCGACGCCCGCTTCGTCCGCGACAGCAAGACCACCACCACGTCGCTGACGTCCACCGGCTGGCGCGAGCACACCGTGAAGGACGAGTACGACGACACGTCCTCCACCAGCACCACCTACGGTCTGCCGCTGCGCACCAACGACTGGGGCCTGTCGTCCTTCGACGACAACCGCTGCACCACCTACGGCCGCGCGTACAGCACCGCCAACTTCCCCGGCTCCGACGTCAAGCGGTGGATGGTGGTGGAGGACGAGCGCCGCCACTACGCCGCCGACTGCGCCTCGCGCGACTCGGCGAACCAGGACTCGTTCACCGAGACCTTCTACGACAAGTCCACGTCCGTCGCCGGCAACGACGCGACGCTGAGCGACGGCAACCCCACCGAGGTGCGCACGTACACGGCGTCGGGCGCGTTCCGGTCCAACAAATCGGACTACGACACCGCCGGCCGGGTCGTCGCGACGTACGACGGCAAGAACGCCAAGACCACGACCACCTACTCGCCGAACACGACCTGGCCCTATGACGGTGTGAAGGTCACCACCCCGACACCGAGCGGTGGTTCGGCGATGTCGACGACCACCTGGTCGTCGCGGCTGTGGGGAACGCCGTACATGATCCTCGATCCGAACGGCAGGACCGCGCGGATCGTGCACGACTCGGTGGGCCGCTTCAGCCAGGTCTTCAAGCCGACCGAGATCGCCAACTACCCTTCCGGCACCCCGTCGATGCAGTTCTCCTACAGCATCCCGACCGCCACCAACAGCGACGGCGTGCCCGACACGGTCACCGGCGCCCCCAAGGTGACCAGCGGTGTCCTTCAGTCGGGGACCATGTTCCTGAACACCTACGAGTACGCCGACGGTCTGGGCCGAACCCGGGAGAAGCAGTCGACGGCGCCCGACGGTTCCGGCCGCACCGTGGTGTCCACGCGCTACGACACCTCCGGCAACGTGACCGGCACGTCGGCGAGTTTCTACAACTCCGGTGCGGCGGGCTCCGGCATGGTGCTGCCGACCGTCGCCGACCTGCCCTCGTACACGGATCTGCTGATCGACTGGGCGGGCCGCACGACCGGCTCGCAGATCCTCGTCAACGAGCAGCCCCAGGCGGTCAGTCAGAGCCGCACGTACTACTTCGGCGACTACACGCAGACGGTTCCGGCGGCCGGTGAGCGCAAGGAGACCTACTACAACGTCTTCGGGGAGACCACGCAGGTCGTCGAGCACGGACCGGGCGGTCCCGCGTCCACCTCGTACGCGTACTACCGCAGCGGCAAGCTGAAGACGATCACCGACGACAAGAAGAACACCACCGACTTCACCTACAACTGGCTCGGCGACCGACTGACGGTGGACGACCCGGACGCCGGGAAGTCCTCCAGCACCTACGACGACAACGGTCAGCTCCTGACCACTACCGACGCCAACAACGCGACGCTGACCTACGAATACGACGCGCTTCAGCGCAACACCTACCTCAAGCAGGGCTCGACGGTCCTGACGCAGCTGACGTACGACACCGCGACCGGCGGCAAGGGACAGCTCGCCTCGTCCACCACCTACGCCAACGGCAAGGCGTACACGGAGGCCATCACCGGCTACGACGCCCGCGGGCGCGTACTGGGCAAGTCGACCACGATCCCCGACGACGGCTCCGGTCTCGCCGACACCTACTCCGTGGGGTACGGCTATGACTCGGCCGACCACATGACGTCGGTGGCCTACCCGGCGATGGGTAACCTGCCCGCGGAGACGGTGACCACCACCTACACCGCGCAGGGCATGCCGAACAAGGTCTCCAGCCCCCTCGCCACCTACCAGTCGTCCATCGGCTTCGACCGGCTGGGCCGCCTCGACTCCCGTGCGTACGGGGCGAGCGGCGGATCCGACGCCACGGTCAGCCGCGCCTACACCTACAACGACGGTGACGGTACGGGCCTGCTGGCGAACGCGAAGACGACGGTGACCGCGGGCTCCACCACCAAGGTGGGCCAGGACGACACCTTCTCCCGCGACCTCGGCGGCCAGCTCACCGGCGTCCTGGACGGGGTGACCGGGCAGAGCGAGTGCTACACCTACGACGAGCTGAACCGGGTGACCCGGGCGTGGACCACCCAGGCCACGGGTGGCTGTTCGGGCGCGGCGACGCCCGACCTGACCAGCTCGCTCGACCCGTACGACACGACGTACACCTATGACTCGATCGGCAACATCCAGTCCGTCAAGGACACGACGGCGTCCGGCACCACGACCAAGGACTACAACTACCCCGGCTACAGCGCGGACGAGTCCACCTACACCCCGGAGCAGGCGCACCCGCACGCGGTGACCAAGGCCGGCTCCGACTCCTTCGGCTACAACGCGGCGGGGCAGATGAACTCCCGCACGGTCAACGGCGTCACCTCCGACCTGGTGTGGAACGCCCAGAACCGAGTCACCAAGATCACCCAGAAGAAGACCGGCGGCGACGAGGTGTCCGGGTACGTCTACGACGCCGAGGGCAATGTGCTGCTGCGGACGTCGAAGACCGAGAACGTGGCCTATGTAGAGGGCCACGAGATCCACAAGGTGGGCAGCGCCGCGGCGAGGGCCACCCGGTTCTACACCGCGGCGGGCACCACGGTGGCCATGCGCGTGGACGACGGCTCCGCCAACGGCAAGCTGACCTGGCTGCTGGGCGACAGCCAGGCCTCCACCACCCTGCTCATCACCATGGGCGGAGTGATCACCCGGCGCCGCTACACGCCGTTCGGCAAACAGCGCAACACCGGTGGCAGCCTGCCCGACGGCCTCGACCGGGGCTTCCTCGGCAAGGCGGAGGACGACAGCACGTCGCTGTCGCTCCTCGGGGCGCGCATGTACGATCCGTCGCTAGGCCGGTTCATCAGCCCCGACGAGCTGAGTACGCCGTACGAGCCGCAGAACCTGTCGGCGTACAGCTACGCCCAGAACAACCCCCTGACCTACAACGACCCGACGGGCCTGGGCCTCGCTTGCGGCAAGGAGTTCGGGGTATCCTGCCCGACCAACGACAAGAACGGTGACGGCGTCCCGGACAACTCCACGTCGAGCCCCAGCCCCACGCCCTCCCCGTCGCCCGGCCCGCCGCCGCCGGGATACGGCACGGGCACGAGCACCGGCGGGACCCCCGTGTCGGGCGAGGGCTGGCTCCCGAAGCTGTGGGACCTCGCGGGGAAGCTGGCCGCGGCCGCCAAGCGCCGGGCCGAGCTGGTGCGCATGCTGACCGGGAAGTACCACATCGAGAACGACCTCAACGGCGCCAACGCACAGGCCATCTCGTTCCACATGGCCAGAGGAGGCAAGTGCGAGGCCGCTTCGAGCCAAGTCCTCTGCTACAGCCACTCACCTGGCGGCGACCAGCCCATGACGGTCGGAGACGTCCTGTTCCTGCCGCACGACCGGAACTACTACAAGGGGAAGGGCGGGTACTTCGAGCAGGAGGCCGAGGACCGGAAGGACCTGGCGGCCGCCAAGGGCCAGAAGTACGCCGACAAGTACGCCCCCGACCTGCTGAAGCACGAGGCGGTCCACTCCACTCAGTGGGCTCGCTACTCTAATTCCCTGGATTTCGAGGCGGACTACGGAGTGCAGGCCGCCAAGTCGAGGATCCAGTACGGGAACAACTACGACGGGAACGCCTTCGAGGTCGAGGCCAACCTCTATCGGGGCAGGTACCATTGCGACACTTCCATCGTCCTTCGCACCTGCTGAGGCGTAAGGCGACTGTGCTGGTGGGCGCCGTGGCCGCGCTCACCGCAGTCGCCGGGTGCAGTCCGCCGGACCACCCCCTGATCGCCGTCTACTCGGCGCAGGGGGGCGAGGTCCGGGTCCGGCTGCGGCCGTGCCCGGGGTCGGCGGTCACCTCGGTGAAGGTCATCCGCCTGGGCGGGGAGCCGTCCGGCAAGGCTGCGCTCCCCGGGCTGGACTACTGGCTGGGCGCGCCGCCGAAGCCCCTGAAGGGGGAGCAGGACCTCGACCTGTCCTCCCTGCCCGCGGACTGGCGGGCCCGGCAGAAGGGGACCGGCGGGCTGACCGCGGGAAGGTCCTACACGCTGAGGTTCACCTCGGGGCACGGCAACAGCGTCGACTACCGCGGAGAGACCACGTTCCGCCCGGCGGACGTCAAGAAGCTCGGGCCCGGGGAGGTCCTGGCCGGCGGCAAGGTCATGTCCCTGAAGGAGTTCAGGAAGAAAGCGGACGAATCCTGCTGAGCGGGAACGCGAGAACCCGGGGTCCAGAGGGACCCCGGGTTCCTGTGTTCGCTACGCGTTGACCGAGTCCTCGGCCCCGCTGTCCTCCTCGGAATCCGACTCCGAGCCAAGACCCTGGGCCGACTCCTGCGCAGTCTCCTCGGCCGCCCCACGCTGTGAGGGGATCGCCGCGGAGAGTCGGGACTCCATCCGCACGCTCCGCTCGTCGGCTTTGGTGCACAGCGCGGCGATCGCGGCGTTGAAACGCACCAGCGACGGTGGGTCCGACGGGCCGAGCAGGTGTTCCTTCAGTTCGGCGCGGGCTGCGGTGAAGGTGTCCTTCTCCGGGTGGCGGACGGACTCCAGGAGGGCCGGGACGCCGTCGGCGGCGGGGGTGAGGATGGCGCCCGCGGAGACCGTGGGGAAGCCGGTGCGGAAGGTCGCCTCCGTCATGCCCGAGGTGTTGGCGACGGCATACGGCTTCTCGCTGGACAGCCAGTCCGAGACGACCGACGAGACGTCGCTGATCAGCAGGTCCGCCTGGTTGAAGCAGGCGAAGATCGCCGGACGCGCGTCCGTGATGATCTGGTGCTCCCACTCCGGGAACGACGCCCAGTAGGCGGACTCCCAGGCCGCCGTCGCCTCGGCGATCTCCGCCTCGCGGTCGCCCTGCGGCGCGCCCTGGAGCAGCATCCGCTCCATCTCGTCCGCGCTCTTGCGGAAGGCGGTCGAGGTCACCTTGTCCAGTTCGGCCGTACGGCTGGCCAGCTCGGCCGCCGCCTCCGGCCCGGGGCGGGCACCGGACCGCTTGGTGTTGGCCTCGCGGATCATCGCCTTGATCCGCTCGTTCGCGGCGCCCGCGCGCGGGTCGACGGACCCGGTCATCGGGTGCGGCTTGTAGAGCAGGCGCACACCGTCGTCGGCGAGGAGCTGCCGCACGATGTTCTCGCCGGCCAGGACCACCGAGGTGTTGCCGGGGTTGCCGTCCCAGCCCTCCCAGGTGGGGGCGTACAGGACGGTCGTGTAGGCACCTATGGGCGTGCCCGCGTAGGGACGGATCGGCGCCAGCTGGGGCCGGCCGACCTCGACGATGTCCTTGTTCTCGACTCCGACGTCGGCCAGCGCGTACCGCTCGCGGGCCGCGGGGCCGGCCACCCACACCTCGTCGTACGCCTTGGCGTACGGGTTGCAGGAGGACAGCTTGTCGCTCTCGCCGTGGTTGATGAAGGCGTGCTTGATCGTGGGTATGCGCAGCACCTGTGAGGTCTTCGCGGCGTTGGCCGGGTGCAGCATCATCTTCAGCGTCGAGTTCTCCAGTGAGAACATCGTCGCGACCTTCGGGAAGCAGATGATCGGGACGTCGGTCGCGTCGATCTTCTGCACCATGAAACGCTCACGCAACACGATCAGCGGCTTGGCGTCGATCTGCGAGAGCGTGGAGAGCCACATGTTCGCCTGGTACGCGGACGTCGTGCCGCCCGAGAAGTACATGGCGACCGTCGGCTGGTAGTCCGCCAGCCACTGATCCAGCCACTCCATGACCTTCTGCTCGCTCTTGGCGCGCTTCTTGGGGAGCAGCCAGGTGCCGAGGTACGCGATGCCGCCGATGATCAGCGCGAGGGCGATGCCGACGCCGATGCCGCCCCAGTACGCGTCCGTGGTGGCCGCGGTGACCAGCAGGCCGGCCGTTGTCGGCAGGGAGAACGTCAGTAGACGGTGGCCCTGGCGGCGGGCCAGGATGCGCGGCGGCGCGGTGGTCAGACGCAGCGCGGTCGAGTCGATGTTCCGGGTGACGACAGGCAGCGTACGGGTGCGGCGTACCAGGACCGAGACGGCCTGGCAGGCGAAGTGCAGCGCGTAGAAGACGCACAGCCCGACCAGCAGCGGCGCCTGCTCGCGCGTCGGGTCGATGCCGTCGATCCGCAGCAGTCCCACCAGGATCAACATGTCGCGCAGCAGCTGGCGGACGGTGACGTCGAAACGTGCCTTGCCGAGATGCGAGAGCAGGCCGGGATCCCGGTACTGCAGACAGATGTCCAGGGCGAGACCCGCCGCACTCGCGGCGATGAACACCGGGACGTTCGGCACCAGCGCGGAGACGATCTGGGCCGTGAAGAGCGCGAACATCGCGAGCAGCGCGGAGAGCTGCACGATGCGGCGGAGGGAGGGGCCTGCGGAAGGCACGGGCTGGGCTCCTGCGAAGGGATACGGCGGATGGGGGGCGTGGGAGGGTACGGCCCCTCCCCGGGCACGCCCGCGAGGGGGCGCCGAAAGAAGAAGGCCGACGACCGACCGTATGACTTCTGGGCCTGGCTAGCAATCTTCCGTGGGGACAATCACTAAATAACAGACGTATTGCTCGGAACTCTGTGAGTGAGCCCTGAAAGCGCGGGTGCCCGCTCTGGAACCAAGGCCGTCCGCCCTCCGGAAACCGACGTCGTTCCCTCCCGGGAAAGCGGTCGTCCACCCCCGAAACGCGGCCGGTGCCCGCCTTCTCGCCGTCGGATGCGCTGTCGGTCCTGCTGTCAGGCCTTCAACTCCGCTTTGTCTCCCATCACCACGACCGGGTGTTGCTTGGGGTCGAGGGTGCGCAGCAGGTACTGCATCGCCGACTTGGGCAGGCTCACGCACGCCGACGTGCCGCTGCCGTGGTCCATGTGCAGCCAGATGCTGCCGCCCTTCGACTGTCCCTGTGGCCGGGTCGGGTCATTGGGCGGAGTGCCCTTGACCCGGTTGTAGTCGATGGCGATGACGTGGTCGAAGTCGTGCCAGTACCTTTTCTTCCAGTAGTGGGGGGCTTGGAACGATGCGGACTTGGTGTACGGCAGCTTGGCTGCCGGGGCGTCGAGCACGCCGCCCGCGTCGCTCAGCGTGAACACTCCCACCGGGCTGCGCCGGTCGCCCTCGTGATGGTCTGTCGTCCACCCCTTCCTCCCGTTGTGCGCCGCCCAGGAACGTGTCCGCTTCCAGGTGGAGCCGTGCTTGCTGAAGAGCACGACGGTCGAGTTGGGGGAGTTCTTGCCCGCGCCGTAGACGGCGATCACCTGGCGGGAATCGGCCGGTACGCGTCGCCACAGCCGGTCGCTGACGTCGGGTATTCGCTTCAGGGCCGTGT
Source organism: Streptomyces sp. 142MFCol3.1 (assembly GCF_000424945.1). NCBI lineage: Bacteria > Bacillati > Actinomycetota > Actinomycetes > Kitasatosporales > Streptomycetaceae > Streptomyces > Streptomyces sp. 142MFCol3.1. The sequence continues at coordinate 44,606 of NZ_AUKV01000016.1, read as the reverse complement.
TCCGTGGCTGCGCGTGGTCCGCCCGGTCGCTGGTCGCGGCGGCGGGCCCGCGGCCCGAACTGGTGCACGCCGCCAGGGACATCGCCAACGCACCGCAGGCCGCCACTGCGGCCGCCCGTATCGCACTGCCTTTTCGCATGGGCTCCATGGTCGCAAACCGTCCCAGACGAGTACGCGCTGGCCCCACGTGCGACCGCCGCCGGTGGCCCGTACCGGGTCTTCTCGAAGGCGCGCCGCAGGTTGCCCGCTGCCTGGCGGGCCAGTTGTTCCCAGCCGTCAGCGGCCTCGGCGTTTGCGAACCGGAGGTCGTACTCGTCGCCGACCGATCGGGGCGAGGTTGTCCAGGGCCACCGCGCCGCTGCCGTATCCACCAGCTCGGAGAGCGAGGTGTCGATGTCCAACGTGCTCCCCGGGAGGGCCTCGGGCAATGGCTGCCGCCCGGTACCGGTGCACCGACGTATGCGAAGTGGTCCGCGGACGAGTCCTGCTCCATCATCGCGAGGCTCGTGTCGTCCTCGCCGCGCTTGTGCCGGCCCATCTGGTCCGCCGCCCACATCAGGCCGCTGCCTGCGATCAGCGGCAACGATCGGAATGGTGGGGCAGAGGACCCACCAGGCGAACTTGTCGTCGTGGTGGTACCGCTCCTCGCGGTTGGCCAGCCCCCGGCCCGGGGCGGAGCCGATCCGCAGGATGTCTCCTTGACGAAGCAGACGAGTACGGCGGCGATGGCGCAGACCTGGATGACGGCGGTGAAGCCGACCACGGAGGTGTCGACGACCGGGATGCCCACCAGCCCCTCGGTGATCTTGAGGTGGACGGTGGAGGAGACGGGAGGAACTCGGTCACCCCTCGACGACTCCGGGGACGGAGGCCTGACCGACGCTGATGGCGCTCATGGGAATCCATCTCAGCAAAGGAAGGGGCCGGGTGATCTGGGCGGTGCGGCAGGGGTGTTGGGCGACGTGCGTGTGGCGGCTACCGGCACAGTCGGCGCAGGAACCTGCGGGCTCGGCCGCGCCACAGGGCCCGGCGGCGCTGCCGGGCGCGGGAGTGCATGGTGGCGGCCAGCTCGGCAAAGAGCTCGTCGTAGGTACGGGCGACGAGGGCGGGATCGAAGCGGCGGGCGGACGCCAGGGCCGCTTCGCCCATGCGGCGGCGGGCGGGCTCGTCGGCGATCAGGTCGAGCAGCGCGGTGGTCAGCGCACGCGGGTCACCCATCGGGACCAGGCGGCCGTCGACGCCGTCGTGGATGATCTCTGCGGGGCCGAGCGGGCAGTCGGTGGCGACCACCGGCACACCGCAGCGCATCGCCTCGACGAGGGTCATGCCGAACGACTCGGCGTCCGAGGCGCTCGCGACGATGGACGCCCGCGCGAACTCGGCTTCGATCGGCGAGCGCACGCCCATCAACTTGGCTCGGCTGCCCAGGCGCTGGTCGTCGATCAGTTGCTGCAGGCGATTCCGTTCGTCGCCCGCCCCGTAGATGCGCAGCCTCCAGTCCGGGTGCTTGTCAGCGACCCCGGCGAACGCCTCGATGAGCAGGTCGAACCGCTTGGCCCGGGCCAGGCGCCCGGCCGCGGCGATGACCTTGGCGGCGGGGTCGGCGGGCTCGACATCGGGCTCGGGAACACCATTGGGTATGGCGAAGATCCGCACTCCTGGCAGCCGCATCTTCGCCCTGTAGACGGCGGCGTCTGCTTCCGTGGTGGTGACGAGCGCGTCCAACGTGCGGTAGTCGCGGGCAAGTTCGGCGCGCAACTTCTTGCTGTGGGCGTCGTGGGTGAGGTGTTCCTGGGCGATGCGCAGGGCGTCGGACGGGCCGAAACGGGCCAGGTAGACGTTGATGCCGGGACGGGTGCCGATGATGACGTCGGCATCGCAGGCACGCAGGTACTCCTCGGCTCGCCGGTCGGTGAGCAGGCTGTACTGCTTGTGGCGCTTCTCGGCGGCGGGGAAGACCTCGGCGGGCCGGTGCAACAGAGGATCGGCGGCGTCGGCCGATTCCTGGCGGATGTCGACCAGGGGCACCAGGGTCAGCCGCGGGTCGACCTTGAACCGGGGGCGGGCGCGGTGGCGCAGCATCGAGACGACCGTCACTTCGTGCCGGTCGGCAAGGGCCGCTGCGAGGTTGAGCGTGGTGCGGATGGTACCGCCGACCGCGTACACGTTGTGGATCAGGAAGGTGATCTTCACGCGGCGAGCTCCCGGTAGCGAGTGGGGTCCGTGGCGCCGGTCATCGTGTCGACTCGTTGGCGGTGCGAGTGCGGCGCCGGACGCGCAGCACCTCCAGGTCGAGCGGCAGCAGGGAGACGGCGACGATCACGCCGACCAGGGGCAACAGGTAGCGGTCGACGTTGGGGATGCCGCTCTCCAGGGCAGAGCCGCCGAGCGTCAGGCCGACCGTCCACACCAGGCCGCCGGTGATCTGCCACAGCGCGAAAGTGCGAGCGGGCACCTTGACGATCCCGGCCAGCGGGTTGAGCACGGTGCGCACCACCGGGATGAAGCGGGCCAGCATGATGGCCGTGCCGTGCCCGTAGCGGGCGAGGAGATCCTCGGCCCGGGCCGCCCCGTCCAGCAGGTGCCGGTTGCGGGTGCGGTCCAAGCAGGGTTCGGCCGGCGTGGCGGCCGAGGGGATAGCCAACCTGGGCACCGAGCAGCGTCCCGGTCACGGCGGCGGCTAACGCGCCGGGCAGCGACAGACGCACGCCACCGGCGCCGCTGGAAGTGCACAGCAGACCGGCGGTGAACGGCAGCAAGTCGCCGGGCATGAGAAATCCCAGCGGGTTGAGGGTCTGCGGCACCCGGCATCCTTTCCCGTCCTGCGCCTGTCGGGGGTGGGAAGCTGTCCCCCGGGCACGGGCGCATGGCACACTCGGACCATGGCAGCATTTACACCGCCGTAGAAATTCTACGCGACTGTAGAAGTTGGCGAGGGGACGACAACCCCATGAGTGACGAAACGCCGGGACGGGGGTCAAAGCGGGCCAGCGGCGAGCGGGAGGCTGAGATCCTTGCCCTGCTCCAGCAGGCCGAGGGTGCCCTGACCCCGGGCGAGGTCGCCGAACGCCTCGGCGGCGAGCTGACGTACAGCAGCGTGGTGACGATCCTCACCCGCATGCATGCCAAACAGCTGCTCAACCGCACCCGGCGCGGCCGGGCCTACGCGTATGCGCCCGTCACAGACGATCCAGGGTTCGCCGCCCGCCGTATGCGTACCGTCCTGGAGGAGCGCCCCGACCGCGAGGCCGTCCTCGCCCGCTTCGCCGACAGCCTGTCCGACACCGACGCGGACCTGCTGCGCCAGCTGCTGGGACCCGACCCGGACCCCGACCGGTAGAGGAGACCCGCCCGGATGCGCATCGCCGTCTATCTCCCCCTACTGCTGTCCCTGATCGCCCCGCTCGGCGCGCGTCCGCTGTCCGAACGCTGCGAGCCGCGGCTGGCCACCTGGCTGCTCACCGCCTCGGCCCTGGTCCTGGCCGCGGAGAGCACCATCTCCCTGGGGCTGCTGGCCGTCACCGGGCTGATCCGCATTCCCCAGCTCGCCGGTCTCGGACACTGGTCGGCGCACAGCGCGCAGCACGACGACCCCGCCGAACTGTCCGTCGCCCTCATCGCCGGACTGCTGCTCGGCGGCGCCGTGCTCGCCGCCGCCCGCATGCTCTGGCGCCGCGCCCGGTCACTGGCGTCGGCCGCTGTGGAAGCCGCGTGCATGCCGACGTCCGATGGTTTCGTCGTTGTCGACGACGAGGCCCCGGACGCCTACGCCCTGCCCGGGCTGCCCGGCCGCGTCGTCGTCTCCACCGGCATGCTCCACACCCTGGACAAGACCGAGCACGACATCCTGCTCGCCCACGAACGCGCTCACCTGGCGGCCCACCACTACCTGTTCGTCGCCCTGGCCGGCCTGGGCGCCGCCGCCAACCCGCTGCTGCGGCCGCTCGCCACCGCCGCCACCTACACCATCGAACGCTGGGCCGACGAACGCGCCGCCATCGCCACGGGCGACCGCGCCCGCGTCGCCCGTACCGTGGGCAAAGCGGCCCTGGCCGCCCACCGCTCTCCTGCGCCCTTGCAGCCCCCGGGCCCCGCCCTCGGCGTCCTCGGCCGCAGCAAGAGCCCGCTCAGCAACGCCGGCCCCGTTCCCCGTCGCGTCGATGCCCTCCTCTCCCCACCCCTCGACCGCCGCTCTGGTCTCGTCCTCGCCACCACGGCGATCCTCACGCTCGCGACCTGGTCCACCGCCGAGGCTGCGCACGACCTCCACCTCCTGCTGGAGGCGGTCGGCGTCCGGTAGCCGCCTGCCCGCCGCGTGCCACTGCCCGAGAGAACGATGGGACCCGCCGCTGCCCTCGGCCTCCGAGTACCTCCTGCGCCGAATCCTGTGCCGGTTCCTGCGCCGATTCCTGTTTGTTCTCCTCGGCGGTCGCCCTGCGCGGTGAAGGGATCGCCGCCTGGAGGCGTGGCTCCATCCGCACCCGTCGCTCGTCCGCCTTCGTGCACAGCGCGGTGATCGCGGCGTTGAAACGAGCCAGTGACGGTGCGTTCGACGGGTCGAGCCGGTGCTCCTTCAGCTCCGCACAGGCCGCGGTGAAGACGTCCTTCACCGGGTGGCGGGCCGATTCCAGGAGCGCCGGGACGCTGCTCGCGTCCGGTGTGAGGACGACGCCCGCCGGCACGGTCGGGAAGCCCACGCGGAAGGCTCTGTCATGCCCGAGGTGTTGGCGGCGGCGAAGTGCTCGGCGTAGAAGAGGCAGAGCGCGACCAGCAGCGGCGCCTGCTCGTGCGGCGGGTCGATGTCGTCGATCCGCCGCAGCCCCACCAGGATCAGCATGTCCGCACGATGGCGTCGAAGCGGACCTTGCCGAGAGGCGTGAGCAGGCTGGGATCCCCGGGCCGGCCGCGCTCGCGGCGATGAACACCGGGACGTCCGGCAACAGCGCGGAGACGATCTGTGCTTGTGAAGAGCGCGAACATCGCGAGCAGCGCGGTGAGCTGCACGAGATGGCGGGAGCGAGGGGCCTGTGCAAGGCGCGGGTTGGGCCTGCGAAGGCATGCGGCGGATGGGGGAGCGTGGGAGGTGCGGCCCGTCCCTCGGGCGTGCCCGGAAAGGGGCGCCGCAGAAGGAAGGCCGAAGCCCCCGCGAGGGGTCCCACACCGTCCCCTCATGGGAACAGGGGCCGTCCGTTCCTCGAAACGCGGAGGCGCCTGGCGTCGGCGCTCGCGTAGATTGCACCCACCGGGCTGGTCGAAACATTGGGGAATTGCGTGTCAGCGGCAAGGCAGGCGGTGCGACAGGGCGTGGTCGAGGCCCGCAGGATCGTCGTCAAGGTCGGCTCCTCCTCGCTGACCACCGCGTCCGGCGGCCTCGACGCGGACCGTGTCGACGCCCTCGTCGACGTCCTCGCCAAGGGGCGCAGCGGAGGCGAGAGGGAGATCGTCCTCGTCTCGTCCGGCGCCATCGCCGCCGGACTCGCGCCGCTGGGACTGCGCCGCCGCCCCAAGGACCTCGCCCGGCAGCAGGCCGCCGCCAGCGTCGGCCAGGGCCTCCTCGTCGCCCGCTACACCGCTTCCTTCGCCCGCTACGGCATCCGTGTCGGGCAGGTGCTCCTCACCTCCGACGACACCAGTCGCCGCGCCCACCACCGCAACGCCTCCCGCACCCTCGACAAGCTCCTCGCGATGGGCGCCCTCCCGGTCGTCAACGAGAACGACACCGTCGCCACGGACGAGATCCGCTTCGGCGACAACGACCGTCTCGCCGCCCTCGTCGCCCACCTCGTCCGGGCCGATCTGCTCGTCCTCCTCTCCGACGTCGACGGCGTGTACGACGGCGACCCGAGCAAGCCGGGCACCTCGCGGATAGCGCAGGTGCACGGCCCCGACGACCTCGCGCACGTCGAGATCGGCAGTGCGGGCAAGGCCGGCGTCGGCACCGGCGGAATGGTCACCAAGGTCGAGGCCGCCCGGATCGCCGCCGCGGCCGGCATCCCGGTGGTGCTGACCAGCGCCGTCCACGCCGCCGACGCCCTCGCGGGCGGGGACACCGGCACGTACTTCCACCCCACGGGCAAGCGGTCCGCCGACCGGCTGCTGTGGCTCCAGCACGCCTCCACCCCGCAGGGCGCGCTGGTGCTGGACGACGGGGCCGTCCGCGCCGTGGTCGAACGGCGCACGTCCCTGCTGCCGGCGGGCATCGCGGCCGTCGAAGGCGAGTTCACCGCGGGCGACCCGGTCGAACTGCGCGACGGCACGGGCCGGGCGGTCGCACGGGGCCTGGTGAACTTCGACGCCAAGGAGATCCCCCGGCTCATCGGCCGTTCGACCCGGGAACTGGCGCGCGAGCTGGGCCCGGAGTACGAGCGGGAGGTCATCCACCGCGACGACCTCGTCCTCCTGAACCCGTAGCCCGCCGGGTGGGCGGTCCCGCGGCCGGCCTCGGCACGCATGACCGCTCCGCGGTCGTGCAGCCTGTGCTGTCGCGCTGTCCTGCCGTGTCGTGCCGCTGTGCCGCCGTGCAGGTCCTCGGAACGGTCGGCCGGACGCCGCAGTGGGCACCAGCCCGAAACTCCGGTCCAAAAATGTTGTGAACGTTTCGCGGACGCCGGCCGCCGCGAGGTGAAACTCCGCAAAAGTGCCACGCGAGGGCTGCCCACCTGCTCAACTTTGTGGCAGGGAGAGTCCGGGATTCAGTACGAACATCGCGTGAAGGAGGCCGTCGTGAGACGAGTGCGCCCTGGGGCGGCAGCGTCCCGCGGTGGTGCCTCTCCCGCCCTCGGCTCCAAGCGGGCGGGAGGACACCCGTCCCGAGCCGTGGGCGAGGAACGCGCCCTGACGAGCGTCGCCGCCGGTGACACCTACGAGGGCGAGGCGCCCGCCGACCTGCCACGGCTGTGGCACGTCACGCTGAGCGTCTCGGGTGAAGAGGCCCCGCTCAAGGAGGTCCGGCGCGGCCTCGAACAGCTCGCCCACGACCACCCCTTCCTGCTGACCAGCCGCTACGCCAACGACCACGCGGAGATCCGCTACTGGGAAGAGGCCCGTGACCTGCACGACGCCGCGGCCGTCGCGCTGCGCCTGTGGGGCGAGCACCGGCAGACCGCCAAGCTCCCGCCCTGGGAGATCGTCGGTCTGGAGGTCATCGACCGCGAGACGTACCACCAGCGGATCGCGGAGGGGTACGGGCCGCTGCCCGCCACGCCTGTCGGAGTTCACCCCTTTTGATCCCGTCTCGCGGTGTGGGATGACGAGTGGATCCGTCCCCCCGGCGCACTACCCTTCCTCCATGACCACGCTCTCGCCGTACGACTCCATGTCTCCGGTCACCCAGGCCGCCTACCGCGCGAAGGCCGCAGCCGCCGACCTGGCGCCCCTCCCGCGGGCCGACAAGGACGACGCCCTGCTCGCGATCGCGGACGCGCTGGAGGTCCGTACGAGCGAGATCGTCGAGGCCAACGCGAAGGACATCGCCCGCGCCCGCGAGGCGGGGACGAGCGAGACCGTCATCGACCGGCTCACCCTCACGCCGGAGCGGGTCCGCGCGATCGCCTCGGACGTCCGCGACGTGGTGTCACTGCCCGACCCGGTCGGCGAGGTCGTCCGCGGCTCGACCCTGCCCAACGGCATCGACCTGCGCCAGGTCCGCGTCCCGCTCGGCGTCGTCGGGATCATCTACGAGGCCCGCCCGAACGTGACGGTCGACGCGGCCGCCCTCTGCCTGAAGTCCGGCAACGCGGTCCTGCTGCGCGGCTCCTCCTCCGCCTACGAGTCGAACACCGCCCTCGTGCGGGTCCTGCGCGACGCCGTGGGCGGCGCCGGCCTGCCTGCCGACGCCGTCCAGCTGGTGCCCGGCGAGAACCGCGAGTCCGTACGCGAGCTGATGCGCGCCCGAGGCCTCGTCGACGTCCTCATCCCGCGCGGCGGAGCCTCGCTGATCCGCACGGTCGTCCAGGAGTCCACCGTCCCGGTCATCGAGACCGGCACCGGCAACTGCCACGTCTACGTCGACGCCCACGCCGACCTCGACATGGCGATCGACATCCTGATCAACTCCAAGGCGCAGCGGCCCAGCGTCTGCAACGCCGCCGAGACGCTCCTCGTCCACCAGGACATCGCCCCGCAGTTCCTGCCGCGCGCCCTGGACGCCCTCGCGGCCGCCGGGGTCACCGTGCACGGCGACGAGCGGGTCCTCGCCTACGCCAAGGACTCCAAGGCCACCGTCGTCGAGGCCACACCCGAGGACTGGGAGGCGGAGTACCTCTCCTACGACATCGCGGCCGCCGTCGTCGACTCGCTCGACAGGGCCGTGGAGCACATCCGGCTGTGGACCTCCGGCCACACCGAGGCCATCGTCACCACCTCGCAGCCGGCCGCCCGCCGATTCACCCGATTGGTCGATTCGACCACTGTCGCCGTGAACGCTTCGACGCGCTTCACCGACGGCGGCCAGTTCGGCTTCGGCGCCGAGATCGGCATCTCCACCCAGAAGCTGCACGCCCGGGGGCCCATGGGGCTTCCGGAGCTCACGAGCACCAAGTACATCGTCACCGGGGACGGGCACATCCGGCGCTGACACCCGCCCCGGCGGAACCGTCTCGTCAGGTGGATGAATTTCCATACCGTCTGCCCAAAATGACCCCCCAGGTCTACTCTGGATCCGTGCCGGAGGACGTGGGGGGCACGCCGTTCCCTGACGGCTGGGAGCCCGACGACGACCGCGACCGCGGGGGTGCGGACGAAGAGTTCGCCACCGTGGTCTTCGACGAGGACTTCGTACGGGCGGCGGTGATCCACGAGCCGACCGCCGTGGAAAGACTCCTCGCAGCCGCCGAGGCCCGCGCCGAGGCCTCGGAGGCGGAGGCGCGCCGCACGCACTCCCGGGGCTCCCGGGGCGAGGACGAGCGGTACGAGGACGGCTTCGGCCGCGGCGATTTCGGCCATGATCCCGATCTGGACGATCTGGACGACACCGAGGCCCTGGACGGCCACTACGGCGCACCGGGGACCTACGGCAGGCCCTACGGGAAGCAGACCCGCTGGCACCGCCCCGTCGCCTGGATCCTCGCGCTGGTGATGGGCATCGGCATGGTCGCCCTGGCCTTCACGGCGGTCTACCGGGGGGCTTCCTCCGGCCGTCAGGAACAGGTCCCGCCGCCCGCCTCCACGGGCCTGGAGCAGGGCCAGGAGAGCGTGACCGGTACCGGCCCCTCCGCCTCGGCCGACTACTCCCAGCCGGCGGTCTCGGCGGACCCCAGGAGGCCCTGACACCGCGCCGCCGGGGCACCGGCCCGAGGGCCGGGAGGGCAAGCCGTCCGGGCCGGGAGGCCAAGCCGTCGGGCCGGGAGACCAAGGCATTCGGTCCTTCGGACGGCCCGGTGACGGTCCCTCGAACGGCCTGACAGTCCTGGTGAGAACCTGTCAGAACTTGTCGTGTACCGCGGCGTTTACCTGAGCTCCGGGAGACCTACTCTGAATGTATGGGCGGGCCTGGAGACCCACCTGAGGGGACACCCGAAGGCGCTCCCGCAGGTGGAGAGGACGAGTACCGATCCGTCGTCTTCGACGAGTCGTTCGTCCGCGCTGCCCGCCTCCAGGAGTTCTCCGCCCAGGAGCGCATGGCCGATCACACACCGGCCGTACGCCGCCGCCCCACCCTCCAGCGCGGCCTGTCCCGGCAGGCACTGATACTCGTCCTGCTGATCGCCATAGCCTTCGGCACGGCGATCTACATGGGCGTACGCCACCCGTACCAGACCCCCACCGCCCAGCCCCCCGAGCCGCTGCGGATGACGGTCATACCCCTGTCCCCGCAGACCGCCGTCCCAGGCTCCACCAGCACCGACGAGCTGTACGCGCACAGCCCCGCCGCGCAGTTCCGCATCGGCGCCGAGGGCATCACGCTGCCCGCTTCCCGACGCACCGCGCACTTCTCCGACAGCCAGGTCGTCACGGCCCTGACCACCGCGAAGGACTATCTCGTCGAGTCCGCCCTCGACCCCGACGTGCTCACCGGCGGTGCCACCCGGCCCGTGCGCATCCTGCTCGATCCTCAGCAGCTCGATCAGTTCGACCAGAGTTTCGAACGGCCGATGGCCGACGGGCGGCACGCCCCCACCGGCTGGCTCGTCCGCTTCGACCCCGTCGGCGCCCAGCTCGCCGACGACAAGATCCGCGTACAGGGCACCCTCCAGGCCGCCGAATTCGACTCGAACACCCTGGAGGTCATCGCAGACCACACCTTCGTGTACGCGCTGAAGCCGACAGGTTCGGACGCGAAGGCGCAGGCCTCGCTGTTCACCGTCCGGCGTGAGCTGCACTTCCGCTTCGACCGCGACGACCTGCGTATGCACCAGGCCGAACTGGCCGTCTCCTACGTCCAGGCCGGCCCGCTCGCCTGCTCCGAGGACTCGGTCGGCCGGCTGCATCCGCTGCTCGCGGGGCAGACGGCCAAGGCGGGCGGCCCGGCCGGCACGGACCCGTACGCCACCGGGAGCGCCACGGCCCTGTGCGGCTCACTGGCGAAGAGCGCCCAGCCGAAGGTGTGACGCTCGCCGGCCCCGGGCCAGGGCCTTTGGCCAGGAGCGCCTGGCCCGGGGCTGTGACGCTCCCCGGACCTCCGGTCCGGAGCCCCCGGACCTCCGGTGAGGAGCCCCCCGGGCGAAGGCCGTGACGCCCGCCGGATCTTGGGCGAGGAGCGTCCGCGTGCGGAGCCGTGTCGCTCGTCGGCCCTCCGGTTGAACCGGGACGCCCGTGCCCGGGGGGTGGAGGCCTCTGTCCTGGTCAGCTGTCGCCGTCGGGACGCCCGTCGCCCGGGTGGTCGTCGCCGGACCCGCCACCGGAGTTCCGCGGCGGAGCGTCCTTGGCCGCGCCGCCCGTGAAGCCGCCGAAGCCGCGCCGCACCCGGCCCCCGAGGTCTCCCGCACCGCCCGCGATGTCGCTGACCAGCTTCATCAGCGGGTCCTTGGAGTTCTTCACGTCGCTGGCGTAGCTCGCCGCCGACTGGCGGAAGGAGTCCGAAACCGAGGTGTCCTTGTCCTCGCTGCGCCGCGGGTAGTGACCGTCCATGAGCCGCTGGTAGTCGCGGGACTCCGCCCACTTCTTCAGCTCCGCCGCACGCACCGTGGTGAAGGGGTGGGTGCGGGGCATGACGTTGAGGATCTTCAGGACGGAGTCCCGCAGGTCGCCCCCGGCCTCGTACTCCTCGGCCTGCGCGAGGAACGCGTCCACGTTCATCTCGTGCAGATGGTTGCCGCCCGCGATCTTCATCAGGCCGCGCATCGAGGCACGCAGGTCCTGGCCGACCAGCAGCCCGGCGCGGTCCGCGGACAGCTCCGACTTGCGGAACCACTCGCGCAGCGCCGTGACGATCGCCATGATCGCGAGGTTGCCCAGCGGGATCCAGGCGACCCGGAGGGCGAGGGTGGTGAGGAACAGCAGGATCGTGCGGTACACGGAGTGACCGGACAGCGCATGGCCGACCTCGTGCCCGACGACGGCGCGCATCTCCTCCTCGTCCAGCAGCTCGACGAGCCCCGTCGTCACCACGATGATCGGCTCGTCCAGGCCGATGCACATCGCGTTCGGCTGCGGGTCCTGGGTGACGTACATCGGGGGGACCTTCTCCAGGTCCAGGATGTAGCAGGCGTCCCGCAGCATGGCGTTGAGGTGCGCGAACTGGGCGTCGGAGACGCGCACCGAGTCGGACAGGAACAGCAGCCGCAGGCTGCGCTCGGGCAGCAGGCCGCTGAGCGCCTTGAAGACCGTGTCGAAGCCGCTGAGCTTGCGCAGGGCCACCAGGGCCGAGCGGTCCGCCGGGTGTTCGTACGCCCGCGAGGAGATCCCCTCGAAGCGCCTGCGCTGCCTGCTCGGCACGTTCTCGTGCCCGTTCTGCTCGTGGCCGTCGTCGGACATGTCTTCCCCCATGCGCGTCTGTGTGCCCTATGTGCCCCCAAGGCAGAGCCCAGCCTAGGCGGAGATACCGTTGACGGGCAGTACAGAGAAGGAGTCGTACGCCATGGAGCACATCCCCGCAGCCGCCTGGCTCACCGAGGCCGCGAGCGCGGCAGACAAGCAGGGGCCGGGCAATCTGCTCCGCGTCGTGCTGGTCGTCATGGTCGTCGGCGTGGCCCTCACCGCATGGTTCCTGCTGCGCGGGTACAAGCGGGACGACTGACCGCCCGAGGCGCCCGGTTTTCCGGCGCCGCGCGGCAACCGGCGTCCCCAACGGCGGAGTCGGCGTGATCGTGGCCGAGGCCCCCGCATACGATGAGCCGACGTCTTTATCCCGCCCACACCGGATAGGTCCTGCCGAGATGAGCTTCCACAGCACCGCTGCACAGTTGGTCACCGTCGCCGCCGAGGGTGAGAACGGCGGCAACCACGAGAGCCTCAGCCCGTACCTGACCGGCGGCGGCGCCCTCTTCGTCCTCCTTCTGCTGCTGTGGATCACCACACGCTTCAACCGGGACCGCTGAGCCCCACAGGGCCCGCTCAGGGCCCCTGTCGGCCGGAGCCCGTCCGCCGGGCCGGTAGGGTCTGCACGCATGGGAGAGCAGGACATGCCTACCGGTCCGGCGAGTGACACGGAGAGCGGCACCGGCGGTTCCGCCAAGGGCGGCACGGCCGGCAACGTCGGCCGAGTGACGACCGGCCCCGGAAACGGTCCCTCGAATCCGGGCAAGCGCCGCCTCGGCGTCATGGGCGGAACGTTCGACCCGATCCACCACGGGCACCTCGTGGCGGCCAGTGAGGTCGCCGCGCAGTTCCACCTCGACGAGGTCGTCTTCGTGCCGACGGGGCAGCCGTGGCAGAAGACCGACCGCAAGGTCACTCCGGCCGAGGACCGCTACCTGATGACGGTCATCGCGACCGCCGAGAACCCCCAGTTCTCGGTGAGCCGCATCGACATCGACCGCGGCGGCCCGACCTACACCACGGACACCCTGCGCGACCTGCGCGCGCTCAACCCCGACACGGACCTCTTCTTCATCACCGGCGCCGACGCCCTGGGCCAGATCCTCACCTGGCGGTACACGGAAGAACTGTTCTCCCTCGCGCACTTCATCGGGGTCACCCGGCCCGGTCACACCCTGACCGACCCGGGGCTGCCCGAGGGCGGTGTCTCGCTCGTCGAGGTTCCCGCGCTCGCCATCTCGTCTACAGACTGCCGTGCGAGAGTCGCCAAGGGCGAACCTGTCTGGTATCTGGTGCCGGACGGTGTGGTGCGCTACATCGACAAGCGCGAGTTGTACCGCGGCGAGTGAGCCGAGAGGGGCACCGGTGAACGACCGATACGACGGATACGCGGGCGGCGACCAGTACGAGCTCGTCGGCTACGACGAGTTCGGGCAGCCTGTGTACCGACAGGTGTCGCAGCAGCCCCAGCAGCAGGGCTACGACCCCTACGGCTCCCAGCCCCAGGGCTACGGCTACGACCCGTACGCCTCGGGCCACCCGCAGCCCGGCCGGCCCTACGACGCGGGCGGACCGCAGCCGGCGCCGTACGACACCGGGCAGCAGCAGGCCGTGCCGCCCTACGACCCGGCCCGGCGGCCGCCCGCGCCCTCGTACGACCCCTACGGCACCGGTGCCCCCGCCGCGGGCGTCCCGGGCCCGTATGACCCGTACGGGCAGGGCGAGGGCCCGGGCGGCGCCGGCACCGGGCAGCAGCCCCGCGTGGCCGAGCAGACCGCCTACATTCCGCAGCAGGCGGGTCCCGTGGAGGACGACGAACCCCGGGCGGGCCGCGACTACCGCACCGAGCAGTTCGCGTTCGTCGAGGAGCAGGAGGACGACTCCGAGGACGTCATCGACTGGCTGGCGTTCACCGAGAACCGCACCGAGCGCCGCGAGGAGGCCAAGCGCCGCGCCCGCAGCCGCGTCGTCGCCCTGGTCGTGGTGCTCGCCCTCGTCGCGGTCGGCGGCGTGGGCTACCTCTGGTACGCGGGCAAGCTGCCCGGCACCTCCTCGGACGGCAAGCCGGGCGCGACGACCGCCGTGGGCGCCCAGAACCGTGACGTGATCGTCGTCCACCTGCATAACACGAAGGGCGGCGGCACCTCCACGGCCCTGCTCGTCGACAACACCACCACCAAGCAGGGCACCACCGTCCTGCTGCCCAATTCGCTCGCCATGACGGACGACAACGGCTCGACGACCACGCTGGCCAAGTCCGTCGACGACGACGGAACCTCCGGCACCCGGGACGCGATCGACACGGTGCTCGGGACCGACATCCAGGGCACCTGGCGCCTCGACACCCCCTACCTGAACAACCTCGTCGAACTCGTCGGCAACATCGACATCACCACCAACACCGACGTGCCCGACCCCGACGCGAAGAAGAAGGGCCAGGCGCCTCTCGTCAAGAAGGGCGAGGACCAGACCCTCAGCGGCAGGATGGCCGTCGCCTACGCCACCTACCGGGCCTCCGGCGAGTCCCAGAACGCACAGCTGGAGCGGTTCGGAGCGGTCATGCAGGGCGTGCTGCGCAAGCTGTCCTCGGACAAGCAGGCCGCGACCACCACCGTGCAGACGCTCGCCCAGATCCTCGATCCGCCGCTGACCGACGCGGACCTCGGTGCCTTCCTCGCGAAGCTCGCCGACCTCGCGAAGGGCGGCGACTACAAGACCGCGCTGCTGCCCGTGCAGCAGGACGGCACGCTCAGCGAGAGCGCCAGCGACAGCGTGATCAAGGACGTGCTCGGCGGCACCGCCAAGAGCCCCGACGCAGACGCGGCCGTCCGGGTCGGGATCAAGAACGCCACGGGCACCAAGGGCGCCACCGAGCAGGCCCGCGTCGTCCTGGTCAACGGCGGCTACACCTTCCTCGACTCGGGAACGGGGGCGGCGCAGACAGTGTCGCGGATCACCTATTCCGACGCCGCCAAGAAGGCCGACGCCACCGAGGTCGCCAAGACACTGGGTCTCCCCGCCGGCTCCGTGAAGAAGGGCACGGTGACGTCCAACGCGGACGTGTCCGTGGTCCTCGGCCAGGACTACAAGCTGAGCAGCCCCAGGGGCTGACCGCCGCCTCTCCCGGGGCGGCCGACGCCCCGCCCCGGGAGGTCCGGGGGCCGCCCGCCGGGCGCCCCGGACCGGCGCCCGGGAAACGCGTGGGGTCTCCTCGGCGGTCCGTGAGACCCTTGAGTCATTACTGACCGCCTAAGGAAAGCCGCGTAGTGACCGCCACGGACCGCTCCATCGAGCTCATCAACACCGCCGCACAGGCGGCAGCCGACAAGCTCGCGCACGACATCATCGCCTACGACGTGAGCGACGTACTGTCGATCACCGACGCCTTCCTGCTGGCGTCCGCTCCCAACGACCGCCAGGTCAAGTCGATCGTCGACGAGATCGAGGAGCGGCTCAGCAAGGAGCTCGGCGCCAAGCCGGTGCGCCGCGAGGGCGACCGCGAGGCCCGCTGGGTGCTGCTCGACTACGTGGACATCGTGGTGCACGTGCAGCACAGCGAGGAGCGTGTCTTCTACGCCCTGGAGCGGCTCTGGAAGGACTGCCCGGAGCTGGACCTGCCCGCCGACGCCAAGGCGACCCGGGGCAAGGCCGCCGAGCACGCCAAGCTCCAGGCCGAGGAGGACGCCGCCGAACTGGGAGAGCTCCGGTGAGCGCCGAGGCCGGGAAGACGCCCGGCCGGGGCCGCCGCATCATCCTGTGGCGTCACGGCCAGACCTCCTGGAACCTGGAGCGCCGTTTCCAGGGCTCGACGGACATCGAGCTGACCGAGACCGGCGTCGGCCAGGCCCGTCGCGCCGCCCGGCTGCTGGCCTCGCTGAAGCCCGACGCCATCGTCGCCTCGGACCTCAGGCGCGCCGCGTCGACGGCCGCGGAGCTGTCCGAGCTCACCAGCCTCGACGTCACCCACGACGAGGGCCTGCGCGAGACGTACGCGGGTGTCTGGCAGGGGCTGACGCACGAGGAGATCATCGGCCGGTACGGCGACGAGTACGCCGCCTGGAAGCGCGGCGAGGCGGTGCGCCGCGGCGGGGGCGAACTGGAGACCGAGGTCGCCGACCGCGCCGCCCCCGTGGTGCTGCGGCACGCCGACAAACTCCCCGAGGACGGCACCCTCGTGGTGGTCAGCCACGGTGGCACCATTCGCACCACCATCGGCCGTCTCCTCGGCCTGGAGTCCCGTCACTGGGAGAGCCTCGGCGGCCTCTCCAACTGCTGCTGGTCCGTCCTCGGGGAGGGCGCCCGCGGCTGGCGGCTCCTGGAGCACAACGCCGGCACCCTGCCGGAGCCCGTGCTCGGGGACGACGACTGAGCGGCCCGCCGTCCGGTCCCGGGGCCCGTCGGGACCGGATTTCACTTTCTGACTGGTCGCAGGCTAAGGTTCTTCTTGTTCGGCCCGCTGAGCGGGAAGAACGCAAGGGGCTATAGCTCAGTTGGTAGAGCGCCTGCATGGCATGCAGGAGGTCAGGAGTTCAATTCTCCTTAGCTCCACACAATGACTCTCTTTGGAGTTGTCAAAGATCGGTGATGAAGGATCCCGTTCCCGTCAGGGAGCGGGATTTTTCGTTGCCGTCGCCGTGGTCTCCTGCGTCATCAGCGCCCGCAGTCGCGCCACGCGCAGGCTCGTCTCCTCGTCCACCGGCTGGTAGACCACGATCCGGCACTCCGGCAGACCGTGGATGGACAGGGAGATCGAGGTCATCCGCATCTCACCGACCGCAGCGTGCCGAAACGTCTTCACCCGCGGGCCGGGCGGCACCACGTCGCCGTTGCGCCACAGCCGGGCGAAGTGCGGACTCGCATGCGACAAGCGGCATATGAAGTCCTCCCACGCCGGCTCGCCGGCGTGCAGCCCGTAGGACGAACGCAGCGTCGCCACCATCACCGGGAGCTCGGACTCCCGGAACACCAGGGGACAGGCCGGCTCGGGCACGGTGAACAGCGTCCACAGCGCGTTGCCCATGCCCGAGTTGGCGGTCCGGGGCGTGAAGAACACGTCGCGGTAGGCGCGGTTGGCGGCGAGGATGTCGAAGCGCGCGTTGTAGACCACGGCCGGGTGCGGGTCGACGGCGTCGATGACGCCCTGGATCTCCGGTCCGACGGTTCGTGCGGCGGCCGGGGGATCCTGCTCGTACGGGACCTCGGCCAGGTGGTAGAGGTGCTCGCGCTCGGGCTGGTCGAGGCGCAGTGTCCGGGAGACCGCGTCCAGCACCTGCGGGGAGGCGTTGATCGGCCGCCCCTGTTCGAGCCAGGTGTACCAGGTGACACCGACGCCGGAGAGCTGGGCCACCTCCTCGCGGCGCAGCCCCGGTGTGCGCCGCCGGAAGCCCGGCGGCATCCCGACGTCCGCGGGTGTCACCCGGGCCCGCCTGCTGCGCAGAAAGGCGGCCAGCTCCGGCCTGCGGCGTTGTGTCGTGCTCATCGGCTCCACATCCCCCGTCCCATGGTCCGTGCCGGACCCGACCGCTGCCAGGTGCTGTCACTACCAGCATCGAGGGGCTCTCGTTACCGGTATCCGGCCGCCGCCACGCTCGACGGCATGACGACGACAACCCCCGCGGGCACAGAACCCGCACGCGGTCCAAGTCCTGCTGACAGTAAAAACCCTGGCACTGACAATCGGCCGGGACGACTGCTCGCGGTCGTGCTCGCGGCACAGTTCATGGCGCTGCTCGACGTGTTCATCGTGAACGTCGCGGTGCCCACCATCGGTTCCGAACTCCACGCGTCCGGCGCGGGGCTGCAGCTGGTGGTCGCCGGATACTCCATCTCCTACGCCGTGCTGCTGATCACCGGAGCCCGGTTGGGCGACCGGCTCGGCCACCGGCGTGTCTACCTGGCCGGACTCGTCATCTTCACCGCCGCCTCGCTGGCCTGCGGACTGGCCCGGGGAACGGAGGAGTTGATCGCCTTCCGGCTGGTGCAGGGCGCAGGATCGGCCGTGATGATCCCGCAGGTCCTCAGTCTGATCCAGCGCAACTTCGCCGGCGAGGCACGGGCGCGCGCCCTCGGCGCGTACGCGGCCGTCCTGGCCACCGGCGCCGCCGCCGGACAGGTGCTGGGCGGCGTGCTGGTCAGCGCCGATCTGTTCGGCACGGGCTGGCGGCCGGTGTTCCTCGTCAACGTGCCCGTCGGTCTCGTCCTCCTGTTCGTCGGGCGACGGGTCCTGCCGCGGGACGACGCCGGGGCCCTGGAACGCTCGCGCGGCCTCGACGTGCCGGGGCTCGTGCTGCTCGCCGCCGCCGTCTCTCTGTTCACCGTGCCGCTCGTGCTCGGGCAGGAGGAGGACTGGCCGCTGTGGTCGTGGTTCTCGCTCGGGTCGGCGGCGGTGTTCTTCGTCCTGTTCTGCCGGTACGAGTCCCGGCTGGCCCGGCGTGGCGGAGCGCCGCTGATCTCGCCGCGGGTGCTGCGTCACCCCGGCGTCGGTCTCGCGGTCTTCCGGCTGCTGGCCGTGATGGCGGTCAACGCGGGCTTCCTGTTCTCGCTCACCCTGCACATCCAGGGCGGGCTCGGCTACAGCGCTCTGCGGGCGGGCCTCACCTTCGCGCCGACCGCGGTGATCTTCGGCCTGGTCGGCCTGACCTGGCGCAACTGGCCCGCCTCCTGGCAGCGCGGCCTGATACCGGCCGGCTTCGTGCTCGCCGCGGGCTCCGTGGCCGGCGTCGGAGCCGTCCTCGACGGCGGGAGCGACGGCGGAGGGTGGCTGTACGTGGCGTTCGCGGGTGTCGGGGCCGGGCTCGCGCTCGGGTTCAGCCCCACGCTCACCAAGGCGCTGGCGACGGTGCGGCCCGAGGACGCGGCGGACGCCAGCGGACTGCTCGCGACCGTCACCCAGCTCGGTCAGCTGATGGGTGTCGCGGCCTTCGGCACTCTGTTCTTGAACCGCCTTGAGTCACTTGGGGCTCCGGGGGCGTATACCTCTGCGGACGCGCTCCTCACATGCATGTACGCGCTGGCCGCGACGGCCTTGGTGGGTGCCGTGTCCGGACTGGTACGCAGGCGTCGCTGACCGTATTGCTCCGGCCGTGGCAGAATCAAACGGCCGGAAGGGGGCGCGGCCCGACGGGAGGGAGTAGCGATGCCTGCGAGCATCCGCGAGGAGGTCGACGATCTCCTCGAAGTGGCACCGAGACGGAAAAAAGCCACTCTCCTCGACTGTCCTTCCTGCGGATCGGTCCACGTCGCCCAGGTCCTCGGGGACAACGGCGGGATCTCCTACGTGTGCACGGCCTGCGGCCACAGCTGGAGCTGATCGATGGGTGCACACAGGCGGAAGTGCGATTGGTGCGGCAGTGGTACGCCGATCGTCCGCGACATGGAGCCGGTCAACCACGACTACCAGTACTGGTGCGAGGAGTGCGCGCGGGCGCTGATCATAAAAGGCGACCCGATCGAGACGTACCGCGAGCTGGAGGGCGAGCCGATCTACGGGCGGCTCCTCGACGAGCACTGCACCCTCAAGCGGTTCTACTCGTTCGCCACAGCCTGACCCCGACCAGGGCCAGGAAGGCGCAACCGGCTCCCACGTAGAGGGACGACAGCGTCAACTCGACGCCGTTCTGGTGCAGTTCCAGCCTGCCCGGACCGTGTGGCACCCACCACAGGGAGTAGGTGCAAAAGGCCAGAGCCGCGCAGACGGCCGCCGTGCGGCTCTTCGTGGCGAGGAGCAGCACCATCGGCACGCACCACACCCAGTGGTGCGACCACGACACGGGACTGATCAGCAGGGCCGTCACCGCGCAGACGACCGTCGCCCAGGCCCGCAGCCCGCGCAGCTCGGCGGCGACGGCCACGGCTAGGCCCAGAACGCCCGTCAGGGCCGCGGTGACGGCCCACAGGGCCCCGGGCTCGGTGGTGTGCAGCAACCGGGCCAGGAGGCCGCGCAGCGACTGGTTGGCCGTGTCCTCGACGAACCCGACCCGGCCGGCCTCGAAGACCATGCGGGTCCAGAACCGCGAGGAGTCGTGCGGCAGCAGGGCCGCCGCCAGCAGCGTCGCCCCGGCGAACGCGACGACGGCCCCGCGCGCATGCCGTAGCCAAGGCCCCACCGAGCCTCTGCCGGAGCGTTCCACGACATCGGTGACCAGCAGGAACACCACGAACAGCGCGGGCGTCAGCTTGATCGCCGCAGCGATCCCGATGCCCACCCCGGCCCAGCGGTGTCCCGGTCGCCGTGACAGATCCCACAGCACCAGTACGGCGAGCAGGAGATTGATCTGGCCGTACCGCAGCGTCGTCCACACCGGCTCGCACCACACGGCCGCCGCCGCCACCCACCAGGCGCCCTCCACGCGCGCGTGGCCCACGAGTCGCAGCGAGAGTGCGACGAACGCCACAAGGAGGGCCAGGTTTCCGGTGGTGGCCACCGCGCGCATGCTCGTCGTGTCCAGCAGCGTCAGCGGCGTGAACAGCAGCGCCGCGAAGGGCGGGTAGGTGGTGGGCAGATGGGCCTCGGTCGTGCGCAGCGCGTAGAGGTCGCCGCCCGCACGGACCGTCTCCCCCTCCGCCCGGTAGACCATCAGATCGATCATCGATACGTGCGCGGCCCGCTGCGCCCACCAGAAGGCCGCGAACGACAGCAGGCACACCCCCACGGCGACGGGTGTACGGCGTCTGGCACGGGGGAGCGCGATCACGGTCACGAAGGCCGACACTAGCCCCCGAATCCGTACAGAAGGGAAACGATTTGGTGATGCACCCAGGTGACCGTGTAATGTTGGCGTCGCCGCCGGGGAAACCGGGCGACACGGTCAACATGCGGCTCCGCCGCAAGACCGCGAGGGGCTATAGCTCAGTTGGTAGAGCGCCTGCATGGCATGCAGGAGGTCAGGAGTTCAATTCTCCTTAGCTCCACAGACGTTGATGGCGGGCCACCCGATCGGGTGGCCCGCTTCTTCGTGTTCAGCGGCCGCTGCCGAGCGCCCGGCGGCCACGTCCCTGGGAGAGCACCGGCAGGTTGTTCCGCGCGGGCGCCGAGGACCGGGTGTCCTCCTCGATACGCAGGGCGAGCGCCGGGCAGCGCCGCACGGCGCGCAGTGCCTTCGCCTCCGCGTAGCGGGGCACGGAGGCCTGGGCGACGGTGGGGAAGCCGTCGGCGCCCAGCTCGAAGACCTCGGGGAGGATGTCGGCGCACAGACCGTGCCCGCGGCACAGCGTCCAGTCCACGAAGATCTTCTGCCGGCTCGGGCCGGTCTCCTCCTGGGCCTGGCCGCCCGGGATGCCCGTGGGCTGCCTGCCCCCCTCGAAGAGCGGCAGAACGCCCTCCACGGGCCTTCCGCAGCCGTTTCCGAGCACGTGCGCGGCGAGGTCGTCGGTGAACGCCTTGATGGTCGACTCGATGAACATCGCCGAGCCGTCCGGGTGGGAGCAGGCGCCGCGCCGCTTCACGGCCTTGGCGACCTGCTTGACGGCCTCCAGGGCCGCCGGACCACCGCCGTTGAGGATGTCCTCCAGGCCGCGCGCCGCGGCGGGCAGGCCCAGGTAGCAGGGGCCGCACTGCCCCGCGCTCTCCTCGGCCAGCCACTGCGCCACGCGCAGCGACTCGCCCAGGGGGCACGTCTGCTGGGTGATCGGGAGGATCGCGCCCGCGCCGAGCGCGCCGCCCACCGCGTCCAGCGAGTTGCGCGAGACGATCGCCTCGTTGAGCGTCGCCGCGTCCAGCCACTTGCCGTGGTAGCCGCCGGTGAGTACGCCCTGCGGCATCGGCGGGGCGCCGGCGAGCTGGAGCACGTACCGCAGTGGCACGCCGGTCGGCACCTCGATCACCATGGGGCGGGCGACCGCCCCGGAGACGGTGAGCATGACGGTGCCGGGCTCGTCGTACAGACCCGTGTTGCGGTAGCGGTCGGGGCCGATGCGCGCGGCGATCGCCAGCTGGGCGAAGGTCTCGGCATTGGACAGCAGCGTCGGCGCCCCGCCGACGCCGCTCTGCGACGCACTGATCTTGCGGCCGGGCGGGATGGCCGGGCCGCCGTCGATGGAGCGGATCAGTGAGGCGGCAGCGCCGGTCACCATCCGCACCGGGTTGCGCTGCACGCGCGCGCGAAGGGCCGATCCGCGCCGGTTGCTCAAGCCGCGCTCGGCGAGCGCGGCTTCCATCGAGGCCTGCGTGGACGCACGCGTCACCCCGATGACCAGGGTGCGCGCACCCATGGCCTCCGCCGCCAGCAGGGCGCCGTCCAGGATGAGGTGCGGGGCACGGTTGATGAGCACCGTGTCCTTGCGGCAGGCCGGTTCGTCCTCGCTTCCGTTCACGACCACCACGGGGCGGATGCCCTTCTGGATGGCCGATTCGGCGACCGAGCGCAGCTTCTTGGCGAAGGGGAATCCCGCGCCACCGCGGCCCTTCAGAGAGATGGCCTCGGCGAGGCCCGCGAGTTGTTCGCCGCCCATCGGTTCGAGCGGCCCGTGCACCTTGAGGTGCATGGGCAGATCGAGTCGTTCAACCAGGTCGAAGCCCGACGTGAGCTGCGGAAGTCCGACTACACGGACTTCCGGGACGTCGGGCAGGGCCTCGTTCACCTAAAGCCTCCGCTGGGGGCGTTCCATGATTCACCAGGACCAGGAGCGTCATAGGCGCCCGGCAGTACTTCAGTCGTGGGACCGCTGTCGTACGTGTCGTTGGTGTTGTACGTGCCGTAGGAGGGGTTCGTCTCACCGGTGTCGTACAAGTCACTTGTTCCGTAGGCGCCGGCAGCCGAATTGTCGTAGACGGGAACGCTGTATCCCGTGTCGTTCAGCGGGTCGTAGGCAGACTGGGGCGCCTCGCCGACGGGGGGCGGCGAGGGGATGGGCCAGCTGCCCGACGTGCTGCTGCCGTCGACGTGCGGGAACGTCTCCGTGGGCTGCATCTCCAGGGGCATCCGGAAGTGCTCGGTCTGGCTCTGCCCGGCACCGTCCGCACCCGGTGTGCCGCCCGACACGGCGCGGTAGGCGGCCGCGAAGCCGGACATGCCGGTGCCGGTGGATGCGGTGTCCTGGGCAGCGTCGTACAGGCCCGCCGGGGACGGGGTGCGCTGCGGCGGTACGAACGTGTCCTGGGCGGACCGTCTGGCGGAGCGTCCGGCGTAGCCGGGCAGCGGGGACTGCGCCGCGGCGCCGCGGGGGGCCTCCTGCTCCTCGCGGAAGGGGCGGGCGCCGGGGCCGTTGCTCTCCCCGATGACCGTCAGGATGCGGTCGGCGACCTTGCGCTTGAACGGGGCGGACGCCGAGCGCAGCGCCAGGGCGCCCATCACGGCGATCAGGCAGAGGCTGTAGGACACGGTGACGTACGGCTTGGCGGCGCGACCCGCGTAGAGGCCGTGCACCAGGGCCGAGCACCAGGCCGGGTAGGCCAGCATGTGCACGGCCCGCCAGCGTGCCGCGACCGGTGCGGGGGACGCGAAGGCGCTGCGCAGCGCGCCGGTGATGGCCGTGAAGATCATCAGTAGACCGGCCAGCGAGCCCAGGCCGATCAGCCCGTTGCTGCCCGTGACGCCGAGCCCGAAGGGGATCAGCGCGGCGATCAGGGTGGTGTGGTCGAGCGCCAGCTTGACCGTGATGTGCAGCAGCAGGAAGGCGACCGAGGAGACGGCGGTCGTCCGGTGCACGGCCTGTGCGACCAGTCGCTGGCGCGTGTTCAGGAAGAGCCGGTCGGTGGCGAGGAGTCCCCAGATGACCGAGCAGGTGAGGGCGACCAGCGACAGCACGCCGGCGCCGAAGTTGAGGAAGTCGCGCAGGCCGTCACCTCCGACCAGCACGACCAGGGGGATGAGCAACAGGGCGGCAGCCGTCATCGCCCCGTAGGCCGAGCGGCCTGGCCGGGGTATCGAGCTGTTGTTGCGACGAGGGTTCATGGGGGTTACTCCCAACGGTTCGGGGAAGCGGTCCCGAAGCGGCACTCTAAGTGGAGCCATACCGAGGAGTACGAGGTTTGAGTTATTGCGTTGTTACCAAAGGGCAATCGGGTCTTTGTGTTGTCCCTTAGAGGCTGTTACGCGAAGTAATATTTGAATATCGTTCAGCTTTTTCGGTGATCCGGACGGTGGCACGGCGTGCCGAGCGGCCCGGAACCTCGTCGCGACGCCCGCGGCGGCTGCGGTACCCTGACGCCATGCGTGCCGTACGCCTTCTGCTTAGCGAGCCGCGCTGATCAGTCCTGACCACTGAAGAGATCGTGGTCGGAATCGGCGCGGCGTCCCCTCCTGTGCGAGGGGCTTTTTCATTTCCGCTGGCAGAGACGATCGATGGAGCTTTGAGGATCATGAGCGAGACGACTACCGCTGCCACCGCCGAGGTGGCGGCGCCGCACCGCTACACGGCCGGGCTGGCCGCGGAGATCGAGGCACGCTGGCAGGACTTCTGGGACGCCGACGGCACCTACGAGGCGCCCAACCCGAGCGGCGACCTGGCCGGGGACCCCGAGCTGGTCGCCAAGCCCAAGAAGTTCATCATGGACATGTTCCCGTACCCCTCCGGTGCGGGCCTGCACGTCGGCCACCCCCTGGGCTACATCGCCACCGATGTATTCGCCCGGTTCCAGCGGATGACCGGCCACAACGTCCTGCACACGCTGGGCTTCGACGCCTTCGGCCTGCCCGCCGAGCAGTACGCCGTCCAGACGGGCACGCACCCGCGGGTCTCCACCGAGGCCAACATCGAGAACATGAAGGCCCAGCTGCGCGCCCTGGGCCTGGGCCACGACAAGCGCCGGTCGTTCGCCACGATCGACCCGGACTACTACAAGTGGACCCAGTGGATCTTCCTGCAGATCTTCAACTCCTGGTACGACGACGAGGCCGCCAAGGCTCGTCCCATCAGCGAGCTGGTCGCCCAGTTCGAGAGCGGTGACCGTGCCGTCCAGGCCGCCGACGGCACCACGCGCGCGTGGAACGAACTGACCGCCTCCGAGCGCGCGGACGTCCTGAGCGAGTACCGCCTGGCATACGCCTCCGACGCGCCGGTCAACTGGTGCCCCGGGCTGGGCACCGTGCTGGCCAACGAGGAGGTCACCGCCGAGGGGCGCTCCGAGCGCGGCAACTTCCCCGTCTTCAAGGCCAAGCTGCGCCAGTGGAACATGCGCATCACCGCGTACGCCGACCGGCTGCTGGACGACCTGGACGCGCTGGACTGGCCCGAGGCCATCAAGCTGCAGCAGCGCAACTGGATCGGCCGCTCCGAGGGCGCCCGCGTCGACTTCCCGATCGACGGCGAAGCGATCACGGTCTTCACCACCCGCCAGGACACCCTGTTCGGCGCCACCTACATGGTGCTGGCCCCCGAGCACCCGCTGGTCGAGAAGTTCACCCCGGACGCATGGCCCGAGGGCACCCACGAGGTGTGGACGGGCGGGCACGCGACCCCCGCCGAGGCCGTGGCCGCCTACCGCGCCCAGGCCGCCTCCAAGTCCGACGTCGAGCGCCAGGCCGAGGCCAAGGACAAGACCGGCGTCTTCACCGGCACGTTCGCCACCAACCCGGTCAACGGCGAGCAGGTCCCGGTCTTCATCGCCGACTACGTGCTGATGGGCTACGGCACCGGCGCGATCATGGCCGTCCCCGCGCACGACACCCGTGACTTCGCGTTCGCCCGCGCCTTCGAGCTGCCGATGCGCTGTGTCGTGGAGCCCGCGGACGACCGCGGCACGGACGCGTCCACCTGGGACGACGCCTTCGCCTCGTACGACGCGAAGATCGTCAACTCCGCCGGCGAGGAGATCTCCCTGGACGGCCTGGGTGTCGTCGACGCCAAGGCCCGCATGACGGAGTGGCTGGAGCGCAAGGGCATCGGCGAGGGCACGGTCAACTTCCGGCTGCGCGACTGGCTGTTCAGCCGCCAGCGCTACTGGGGCGAGCCCTTCCCGATCGTCTACGACGAGGACGGCATCGCCCACTCGCTGCCCGAGTCGATGCTGCCCCTGGAGCTGCCGGAGGTCGAGGACTACTCGCCGCGCACCTTCGACCCGGACGACGCGAACACGTCCCCCGAGACGCCGCTGTCCCGCAACGAGGACTGGGTCAACGTCACGCTGGACCTGGGCGACGGCCCCAAGAAGTACCGCCGTGAGACCAACACCATGCCCAACTGGGCCGGTTCCTGCTGGTACGAGCTGCGCTACCTGGACCCGCACAACGACCAGAAGCTGGTCGACCCGGCCATCGAGCAGTACTGGATGGGCCCGCGCGAGGCCCGGCCGCACGGCGGCGTCGACCTGTACGTAGGCGGAGCCGAGCACGCCGTGCTGCACCTGCTGTACGCGCGCTTCTGGTCCAAGGTGCTGTTCGACCTGGGCTACGTCTCCTCGGCCGAGCCGTTCCACAAGCTGTTCAACCAGGGCATGATCCAGGCCTTCGTGTACCGCGACAGCCGTGGCATCGCGGTGCCGGCCGCCGAGGTGGAGGAGCGCGACGGCGCCTACTACTACCAGGGCGAGAAGGTCTCCCGGCTGCTGGGCAAGATGGGCAAGTCCCTGAAGAACGCCGTCACTCCGGACGAGATCTGCGCCGAGTACGGCGCGGACACGCTGCGTCTGTACGAGATGGCGATGGGCCCCCTGGACGTCTCCCGGCCGTGGGACACGCGCGCGGTGGTGGGCCAGTTCCGTCTGCTGCAGCGACTGTGGCGCAACGTCGTCGACGAGGCGACCGGTGAGGTCACCGTCGTCGACGCCGAACCGGACGAGGAGACGCTGCGCGCCCTGCACAAGGCGATCGACGGTGTCCGCCAGGACCTGGAGGGCATGCGGTTCAACACCGCCATCGCCAAGGTCACCGAGCTGAACAACCACCTGACCAAGGCGGGCGGCCCCGTCGCGCGCTCGGTCGCCGAGCCCCTGGTGCTGCTGATCGCGCCACTGGCCCCGCACATCGCCGAGGAGCTGTGGCGCCGGCTGGGCCGTACCGACTCGGTCGTCCACCACGACTTCCCGGTCGCCGACCCGGCGTACGTCGTCGACGAGACCGTGACCTGCGTCGTGCAGATCAAGGGCAAGGTCAAGGCTCGCCTGGAGGTCTCCCCGGCCATCTCCGACGAGGAGCTGGAGAAGGTGGCGCTGGCCGACGAGAAGGTCGTCGCGGCGCTGGGTGGCGCGGGCATCCGCAAGGTGATCGTGCGCGCGCCGAAGCTGGTGAACATCGTGCCGGCCTAGTCGCCCTGCCCGCCCGGCCGCCGGGCGGGCTCGGGGTAGTCCCCTACGGGCAGGTTCGGGGTTCTCCAGGAACTCCGAACCTGCCCGTGGCGTTTACCGTTGAAGAGCGCGACGACACCGTCGCGGCAATGGAGGAGGAGCGTGGTGGGAACCTTGATCACAGTGATCGCGCTGCTCTTCCTGCTGTTCGTGGTACTCGGCGCATACGCCACGGTGAAGGTGATCGGCGCCGCCAAGCGCGGCGTGGACCGCACGATCTCGCAGGCGCGCCGCACGGTCGAGGACACCACGCTGCGGGCCAGGACCCTCGCTCAGCCCGGCCCCGCGGGCGAGCTCGCCGAGCTCCGCCTCAAGCTGCGCACCTCCATGCGCGCCACGCAGGACGCGCTGCACGCGGGCGTGGCGGACGACGAGTCCCTCAAGGAATCCCTGGGCCTCTTCGAGCGGCTGAGCGCGCACGGGCACGAACTGGACGACGAGCTCAAGCGCCTGGAGAGCGAGCCCGACCGGGGCACGCTGGCCGCCCGGCTGCCCACCCTGCGCGAGCGCACCGAGCGCATCACCCAGTCCGCGGACTCGCTGCGCTGGGCCGCGCGCGACCGGGCCCGCCGCTTCGCCGACGACGACCTGGACTCACTGAGCGCGCAGATCGACGTGGAAGCCGGCGCACTGCGGCACTGGACCAAGGAACCGGGGCCGAGCGCCGCCGGCTGGCCCGAGGCGCCGGCGGCGGACGAGGCCGCGTCCGGCGGACAGAGCTGGCCGGAGAGCCCGGAGTCCCACCGGCCCGAGGAACCGACCCGGTCCGCCATCGATCCGCCGGTCCGAGGCCCTGCCTACCCCTGGCAGAAGAAGCCCCGCCCCGAGAGCACGACTTGATCCGGTCGCTGCGACAAGAGCTGGCAGGGGCCGGGCTGCCGCCCGGCCACGCCGACAGGTAACCTCCAGCTCATGTCCCGCCATGTCGCGATCGTCACCGATTCAACGGCCTACCTGCCGCCGCGGACGATGGAGCGCCACGGCATCACAGCGGTGCCCCTGACCGTGGTCCTCGGCGACCAGGCACTCGAAGAGGGCACCGAGATCTCGGCCCGCGCCCTGGCCCAGGCGCTGCAGAAGCGCCGCTCCGTCACCACGTCCCGGCCCAGCCCGGAGGTCTTCTCCAAGGCCTATCGCAAGGTCGCCGAATCGGGCGCCACCGGCATCGTCTCCCTCCATCTGTCGGCGGAGCTGTCCGGCACGTACGACGCGGCGGTCCTCGCGGCACGGGAGGCTCCGGTGCCCGTGCGTGTGGTGGACACAGGAATGATCGCGATGGCGCTCGGCTTCTGCGCCCTCGCCGCGGCCGAGTCCGCCGAGGCGGGCGGGACGGTCGACGAGGCGGTCACCGCCGCCGAGAAGCGTGCCTCGGGTACCTCCGCCTACTTCTACGTCGACACCCTCGACTACCTGCGCCGCGGCGGCCGGATCGGAGCGGCCCAGGCGCTGCTGGGTTCCGCGCTCGCGGTGAAGCCGCTGCTGCGCCTGGACGACGGCCGCATCGAACCCCTGGAGAAGGTGCGGACGGCGTCCAGGGCGATCGCACGGCTGGAGGAGATCGTGGCCGAACGCGCGGGCAGCGCCCAGGTCGACATCGCCGTTCATCACCTGGCCGCCCCCGAGAAGGCGTCGGCACTCGCGGACCGCCTGCGAGAGCGGGTCCCGGGGCTTGCGGATCTTCACGTCAGCGAGGTGGGCGCGGTGATCGGGGCCCACACGGGACCCGGACTGCTGGGTGCGGTCGTATCGCCTCGATGAGAGAGGCGACCGCGGGCGGTGGGTGACCGCCGAAGTTACGCACCGTGACCCTGGCGTGCCGCATGGTCCGTGCGGCCCTGTGTGCGGCGGTCGGTGCCGCTCGCAGCCCGTGCGGCCCTGCGTGTGGCGGTGTACGACCTCCGCAGCCCGTGCGAGTGACGGAGTTATCCACAACTGAGTGGTAATCCACTGGAATTGAGCAAGATCATCGCGAGAGCGGTGTCATGCCGGATTCTCGTCGCATGACTCTTCGATCACGCACACGCACAGCCACACCGACCAGCGGCCCCGGACGCGGGCCCTCATCCGACGGCCGCGACGGCCATCGACGCCGGCACCCGCGAAGCCGCGCCCTGCGCCGCGAGGCGTCGGCCGAGGCGCTCCGGCTGCGCGCGGAGGCGCTCTTCACCACAAGGCCCGTGGAGCGGCGGGAGCTGGGGCACGGGCCGCCGAGGGCGGACCATGCGGCAAGGGATGCGGACGAGCTCGCCGGCGGGCTCACCGTGGCGAGGGCCGCGGCTCGTGCGGCCCCGCCCGCGGGCGCAGATCCGCACGAGGAGGCCGACCTGCACGATGAGGCCGACCGTCGAGGGAGCGCCGCCCCGAGGAAGCGGGTCGACCTGCGCGCAGGCGCCGTACGGCAGGAGGACGCCGCTTCGGACGTGCCGGAGCGGGCAGCCTGGCGGTACCGGGCACAACTCGCCGTGCGGGAGCGGCTGCCCTTGTGGTTGCAGCCGAGGTGTGGCCTTGAGCGCAGGAGCCTCGTCGCCCTCACGGTGGTGCTCGTGCTCGCCGCGGTCCTCGCCGTGCAGCACTTCTGGACGGGCCGGACCCAGTCGGTTCGCGCTCCCGAGGTGGTGCGGGCGGCGGCTCCCTACGGCGACGAAGAAGGGCGGAACGGGCAGGAGGGGAAAACGGGGACGAGCCCCGATGCCTCCACGGGAGCGCCGGCTCCCGTCGGTGCCGCCGGGAGCGGGATCGTCGTGGACGTCGGCGGAAAGGTACGCAACCCCGGCCTGCAGCGGCTGCCCGCCGGTTCCCGGGTCGAGGACGCGCTTCGTGCCGCGGGCGGAGTGCGGCCGGGCACGGACACCGACGCGCTCAACCGCGCGCGACTCCTCGTGGACGGCGAACAGATCGTGGTCGGTGGACCGGCCCCCGTGACGGACCCCGGCACGGGCGGTTCGGGTCCGGCCGGAGCGGGCGGATCCGTCGCCGGGGCCGCCCCCTCCGCTCCGGTCGCACTCAACACGGCCACCGTGGAACAACTCGACGGCCTCCCTGGCGTCGGCCCCGTCCTCGCCCGGCACATCATCGACTACCGCACCCAGCACGGAGGCTTCCGTTCCGTCGACGAACTGCGAGAGGTGAACGGGATCGGCGATCGTCGCTTCGCGGACCTGCGGAATCTGGTGCGGCCATGAGTGGGCCGCCATCGATGGGGCCGCGGGGCACGGTGGAGCGCCCGCTCGACGGCGTCGCGAGCCGGCGGGCCGTGCACGCCGCCTCGGGGAAACGCCTCGGTGCCGCGAACCCGAGGGAAGAGGGGCCGGCGGATCTCCGCCTCGTGCCGCCGGCCCTGGCGGCCTGGGCGACCGCGGCCGTGACGGTGGCCGCCCCGTCCGGCTGGGCGACGGGTGTGGTGGTCGTCTCCCTGCTCGCGGGCCTCGCACTGCTGCTGACCGAGTGGAGGTGCGCCCGCACGGCACACGGAGACGGGGAAGGGCCTGCGCGTTCCTGGCGGCGGGTCTCCGCGTCGGCCGTCCTGCTCTGCGTCGCCGCGGCTGCGGCCTCGGCGGGGTTGCACGGGGTGGACCAGCGACGCGGCCCCGTACCCGAACTGGCAAGGCGGTTCGCCCACGTGACCGTGGAGCTGGAGGTCACGTCCGATCCCCGGCTCACCCGGCCACGGATCAAGGGAGACCACATGGCACCCACGGCCGTGCTGCTCGACGCGGAGGTCAGGCGCGTGACGCGTTCGGACGGCACGATGGTCGCCACACGGACACCCGTGCTCGTGATCGTCGACACGCGATCGGCGAGGGGCTCACCCCGGACCTCCGGTGACGGCTCGTCCTGGCTGTCCCTGCTGCCGTCCACGCGGTTGCGCGTGTCGGGGCGACTCGTGCCGGCGCTGTCGGACGGTGACGACACCGCGGCCGTGCTGCGCGTGCCGGAACGCGTGCGGCCGGAGGTGGCGGGAGAACCGTCGGGGCCGCAGCGGTTCGCCGGCCGTCTGCGCGAGGGGCTCCGGGAGGCCACCGACGGGCTGGACGCGGACGCACGGGCACTGCTGCCGGGGCTGGTGGTCGGAGACACGTCCCACGTCACGACAGAGCTGGACGACGCCTTCAAGGCGACCGATCTCACGCACCTCCTGGCGGTCAGCGGCGGCAACTTCACCATCCTGCTGGCCCTGTTCGTCGGCCCGCCCGGGCTGGCCCAGCGTGCCGAGCGGCGCGGCCTGGCACGCCTTATCGGTGTGCCGCTCAGAGCGACCGCACTGCTCGGCGGAGCGCTCACGCTCGCCTTCGTGATCGTGTGCCGACCGGACCCGAGTGTGCTGCGGGCAGCGGTCTGCGGGTCGATCGCGCTGCTCGCCATCGCGACCGGCCGCCGCAGGTCGCTGATCCCCGCGCTGGCCACGGCCGTCCTGCTGCTGGTGCTGTACGACCCTTGGCTGGCGCGGAGTTATGGCTTCCTGCTCTCCGTCCTGGCGACCGGCGCCCTGCTCACGCTCGCCCCGCGCTGGAGTGCCGCCCTCCGGAGGCATCGTGTGCCGCCCCGTCCTGCCGAGGCGCTCGCCGCTGCCGCCGCGGCTCAGGCGTTGTGCGCACCGGTCGTCGCGCTCCTGTCGGCCCGGGTGAGCCTGGTGGCCGTGCCGTGCAATCTCCTCGCGGAGTTCGCGGTCGCGCCGGCGACGGTGCTGGGGTTCGCGACACTGGCGACGGCCTCCGTGGCGATGCCGGTCGCCGAGGCCTTCGCGTGGTCGGCGAGTTGGCCGGCCGGATGGATCGCGGACATCGCCCGAACAGGCGCGGCCCTGCCCGGCGGGGGAGTGGACTGGCCGGACGACTGGACGGGTGCCGCGCTGCTCGCCCTGGCCACGGCGGTCGTCGTGATCGCCTGCCGGCGGCTCGTGGGCCATCCATGGCTGAGCGGCGCCTTCGTGCTGCTGTTCCTGCTGCTCGTGGTGCAGCCGCCCCCGCTCACCAGGGTCATCACGGGATGGCCGCCGCCGGGCTGGCGGTTCGCGATGTGCGACGTGGGACAGGGGGACGCCACGGTGCTCGCGGCGGGGGACGGCAGTGCGGTCGTGGTGGACGCCGGGCCCGACCCGGCGCTCGTCGATCGCTGCCTGAGTGCTCTCGGCGTCACCCGGATTCCGCTCGTCGTGCTGACCCACTTCCATGCCGACCATGTGGCGGGGCTGCCGGGGGTGCTGCGCGGGCGTTCGGTGGGCGCGATCGAGACGACGGGTCTGGAAGAGCCACCGGATCAGGCGGAGTTCGTGCGGACGGAGGCCGCGGCACGGCACGTCCCGGTGACGCGGGCGGCGGCCGGTGAGCGGCGGCGCACCGGAAGCCTGGAGTGGCAGGTGCTCTGGCCGCTCCCTGCTTCGGCCCTTGACCCGGCCGCGGTCCCGGACGGCCCGAACGACGCGAGCGTGGCCCTGCTGGTGCGTTCCGGAGGGTTGAGGCTGCTGCTCCTCGGCGACCTCGAACCTCCGGCGCAGCAAGCCCTGTTGAGGACGTCGGCGGCTGCCGAGCTCGGCCGGGTGGACGTGCTGAAGGTCGCCCACCACGGATCGGCCTACCAGGACCCGGACCTCATACGCAGGGTCGCCCCGCGGCTCGCGCTGATCTCCTGTGGCAGGGACAACCCGTACGGACATCCGGCTCCGAGCACCGTCGCGGCGCTGCGGGCGGCGGGCGCGGTGGTGCTGCGCACGGACGAGGACGGGGCGCTGGCGGTCGTGGGTGCGGGCGGAGCGCTGAGCGTGGCGAGAGACTGAACTCATGAACTCCGCACAGGCCGACGCCTACCTCCGCCGCATCGGGGCCCAGCACCCCGCGTGGCCCACGTCCGATGTACTGCGCGAGCTCCAGTTGCGCCATCTGGAGACGGTGCCGTTCGAGAACCTGTCGATCCATCTCGCCGAGGAGATCGTGCTGGAGGAGCGACGGCTGCTGGACAAGTTGGTCGGCGTGAACAGGGGCGGCTTCTGCTACGAACTGAACGGCGCGTTCGGGGCGTTGCTGGGTGCCCTGGGCTTCGACGTGACCCTGCTCGCGGCGCGGGTGTACGGGAAGGAGGGGATGCTCGGGATTCCGTACGACCACCTCGCCCTGCGGGTGCGGACGGTGGACGGGGGCGACTGGCTGGCCGATGTCGGCTTCGGGGCGCACAGCCACTACCCGCTGGCCTTCGGCGGCAGAGGGGAGCAGAAGGACCCGGGTGGCACGTTCCGGATCGTCGAGTCGGGTCCGGACACCGCCGGTGTACGGGGACCCGGCGCGAGCCGGGAGGACAGCGACCTCGACGTCGTCCGGGACGGCAAGGCGCAGTACCGCATGGAGGTACGGCCGAGGGTGCTCAAGGACTTCGTCGTCGGGGCGTGGTGGCACAGCACTTCACCGGAGTCGCACTTCGCACGGTCGCTCGTCTGCTCACGGGTCACGGAGGAGGGCGGAAGGATCACGCTCAGCGGCCGGAAGTTCACGGTGACGACGGCCGACGGGACGAAGGAGGTCTCGGAGCTGGCGACGGACGAGGAGGTACTGGACACCTATCGGAAGCGCTTCGGGATCGAGTTGGAGCGGGTGCCCGAGGTGCGGGCGCGGGCGTAGCGCGGAGGGCGGGGAGCCGTCGTGGCGCGGGCGGCGCGGAGTGCGGTGCCGGGATCTCGGCCCCCGGCGCAGGCGGCGTCGGGCGTATCGGAAAATGTCCGCGTGAGTGATGTGAGACATGTGCTGGTACTGCCCGACCGCGACGCGGCGGAAGAGGCGGCCGAGGCAGTCGGTGACCGGTTCCCCCTCGACGAGGAGCCGCAGCTCGTCCGGGACGCGCTGGCCGGTGAGGACGATGCGGAGGACGCCCAGTGGCTGGTCGTCCTGACGGACCCGGAGGAGCAGCTCGACCCCAAGGAGCTGGACGAGTTCGCGGGGGAGTGGGACGGCTGGCGCGAGGAGCCGTGACCTGCTCGGGGCTGCGGGCGGGCCGCCCGCACGGCACGCGTTGTCAGTGCCGCGTGGGATGCTTTCGGTGATGGCCAGGAAGACAGCTCAAGACGACCCTCTCGCCTCCGTCACGCTCGCGGTGGGCCAGGAGGATCTCCTGCTCGACCGTGCCGTGCAGGAGGTGGTGGCCGCCGCCCGGGCCGCCGACGCCGACACGGACGTACGCGACCTCACCCCGGACCAGTTGCAGCCCGGCACGCTCGCCGAGCTGACGAGCCCGTCGCTCTTCTCCGAGCGCAAGGTCGTGGTCGTACGCAATGCGCAGGATCTTTCGGCCGACACGGTCAAGGACGTGAAGGGGTATCTGGGGGCGCCGATCGAGGAGATCACCCTCGTGCTGCTGCACGCGGGCGGGGCCAAGGGCAAGGGACTGCTCGACGCCGCGCGCAAGGCGGGGGCGCGGGAGGTGGCGTGCCCCAAGATGACGAAGCCGGCGGACCGGCTGGCGTTCGTGCGGGGCGAGTTCCGTGCGCTCGGGAGGTCGGCGACGCCGGAGGCGTGCCAGACGCTCGTCGACGCCATCGGGAGCGACCTGAGGGAGCTGGCTTCCGCGGTGTCCCAGTTGACCGCGGACGTCGAGGGGACGATCGACGAGGTGATCGTCGGGCGGTACTACACGGGACGGGCCGAGGCGTCGAGTTTCACCGTGGCCGACCGGGCCGTGGAGGGACGGGCCGCGGAAGCGTTGGAGGCGCTGCGGTGGTCCCTGGCGACCGGGGTGGCGCCCGTGATGATCACCAGTGCGCTGGCGCAGGGGGTGCGGGCGATCGGGAAGCTGTCGTCCGCACGGGGCGGCAGGCCGGCCGACCTCGCACGGGAGCTGGGGATGCCGCCGTGGAAGATCGATCGGGTGCGGCAGCAGATGCGGGGCTGGACTCCTGACGGGGTCGCCGTCGCGCTGCGGGCCGTCGCCGAGGCCGACGCGGGAGTCAAGGGCGGTGGGGACGACCCCGAGTACGCGCTGGAGAAGGCGGTCGTGGCGATCGCCCGCGCGGCTCGGTCCGGCCGGGGCTAGCCGTTCGGGCTGCCGAGCCCCCGGTGTGCCCGGCCTCAAGTCGGCCACCGGGCCCCGAGCCGGTCACCGGCCTTGAGGCCAGTCCCGAGCCGGTCACGGTGCTCTGAGCCGACCACCGGGCCCCGTGCCGGTCACCGGGCCAGAGCCGGCCACCGGCCCCGAGCCGCTCCCTGGGCCCGAGCCACTCCCCGGGCCCGAGCTGGCCACCGGGCCCCGTGCCGGTCACCGGCCTTGAGACCGGCCCCGAGCTGGCCACCGGGCCGGTCACTGCGCCCGAGCCGGCCACCGGGCCCCGAGCCGGTCACCGGCCTTGAGGCCGGCCCCGAGCCGGCCACTGCGCCAACCCGGTGGGGGCAGTCGGCGTCTGCTCTTCGCGAGGCCGAGGACCAGCGGGCGAGGACCAGAGGCGAGGACCAGAGGCGAGGATCAGAGGCGAGGACCAGAGGCCGAGGGGCATGAGAGGCGCACCGGTACGCCGAAGGCCCCGTCCGTCTTCCTGGGGAAGGAAGGGTACGAGGCCTTCGGTTCAAGCTGCTGGATCCACGCCCGCGTGGCGAACGCAGGCCGCGCGTGGATCCGGGGTGTCGGACGGGAGCGGATGAGAGAGGGCCCGCTCGGGTCCGGCCGACGGTCAAGTCAGGTGGTGAGCCTTCAAGGGCTCAGCCGACTCAGCCCTTGAGGGAAGCGACCTTCGAAGCAAGCGCCGACTTCTTGTTGGCGGCCTGGTTCTTGTGGATGACGCCCTTCGAGACGGCCTTGTCGAGCTGGCGCGACGCGGCGCGCGTGTACTCGGTGGCCTTCTCGACGTCACCCGCGGCAGCAGCCTCGCGGGCCTTGCGGATCGCGGTCTTCAGGGAAGACTTGACGGCCTTGTTGCGCAGCCGGGCCTTCTCGTTGGTCTTGATCCGCTTGATCTGGGACTTGATGTTCGCCACGAAATGAGCCTTTACAGGTTCAGGCGCACGAGACAGCACGTCTCGCACGCCGTTTGATTTCCTTGAGGTGTGCCTCCTGCAGAGAGGGCATGAGACACAGCCACCCAGGCTACCAGTCGCCCGGCGACCGCCCCAAACCGGTCGTCGCCCCCTCGCGCGGGACCGTTCACGCCGCTCGTTCCCGCGTTCGTCCCGTCCTGGGCCCGCGCCCACGGCCACCGCTCCCGGTCCCCGGGTGGCCCTCACATCCACAGCAGCGAGCCATCCCGGTTGGACCCCGCCCCGGCGGTCCGCCCCCCCCCATCGACCCGATCGACGACCGACGCCACTGCCGCCCCGGCCCACCCCTCGCACCGCTCCCCAAAAACCGACGCGACCCCGTGGCGATCTCCGCCCCACCCCCCGAAACCCGCGGTCGGCATCCACTCGTGCGGCCCAGACCGGTCGCGGGTCCCCACGCGTGGGACCATGGAACCTACGTATCGATCCGACCCGAGGCGACAGGCGCCTCAAGAGACAGGACCCTGCGTGCCCGCGACCCCTAACAATGTGCCCGAGCCGAGCCGTACCGCCCCGGCTCTGATCCGCAATTTCTGCATCATCGCGCACATCGACCACGGCAAGTCCACGCTCGCCGACCGCATGCTCCAGCTGACCGGGGTGGTCGAGCAGCGGCAGATGCGCGCTCAGTACCTCGACCGCATGGACATCGAGCGCGAGCGCGGCATCACGATCAAGTCCCAGGCGGTCCGGCTGCCCTGGGCCCCGACCGAGGACCCGGGCAACACCCACATCCTCAACATGATCGACACCCCCGGGCACGTGGACTTCACGTACGAGGTGTCGCGGTCGCTGGCCGCCTGCGAGGGGACCGTCCTCCTCGTCGACGCCGCCCAGGGCATCGAGGCCCAGACCCTCGCCAACCTCTACCTGGCGATGGAGAACGAGCTCACCATCATTCCGGTGCTCAACAAGATCGACCTGCCGGCCGCCCAGCCCGAGAAGTTCGCCGAGGAGCTCGCCAACCTGGTCGGCTGCGACCCGGACGACGTGCTCCGGGTCTCCGCCAAGACCGGCATGGGCGTCGAGGCGCTGCTGGACAGGGTCGTCGCCGAGATCCCTGCCCCGGTCGGTGTCGCCGACGCTCCCGCCCGCGCGATGATCTTCGACTCCGTGTACGACTCGTACCGGGGCGTCGTCACCTATGTGCGTGTCATCGACGGCCAGCTCAACAAGCGTGAGCGCATCCGGATGATGTCCACGGGTGCGGCGCACGAGCTGCTGGAGATCGGGACCAACTCGCCCGAGATGCTGCCGGCCGACGGGCTCGGTGTCGGTGAGGTGGGTTACCTCATCACCGGTGTGAAGGACGTCCGCCAGTCCAAGGTCGGTGACACGATCACCACCCTGCACAAGGGCGCGACCGTGGCGCTCGGCGGTTACAAGGACCCCAAGCCCATGGTCTTCTCCGGGCTGTATCCGCTGGACGGGTCCGACTACCCCGAGCTGCGCGACGCTCTCGACAAGCTCCAGCTCAACGACGCCGCGCTCGTCTACGAGCCGGAGACCTCGGCGGCGCTGGGCTTCGGCTTCCGTGTCGGCTTCCTCGGCCTGCTGCACCTCGACGTGATCCGTGAGCGGCTGGAGCGCGAGTTCGGGCTGGACCTGATCGCGACCGCGCCCAACGTGGTCTACCGAGTCGTGATGGAGGACCGCAGCGAGCACATCGTCACCAACCCGAGCGAGTTCCCCGAAGGCAAGATCGACGAGGTGTACGAGCCCGTCGTGCGCGCCACGATCCTCGCGCCCTCCGAGTTCATCGGTTCGATCATGGAGCTGTGCCAGACCCGCCGCGGCACGCTGCTCGGCATGGACTACCTTTCCGAGGACCGCGTCGAGATCCGCTACACCCTGCCGCTCGCGGAGATCGTCTTCGACTTCTTCGACCAGCTGAAGTCCAAGACCCGCGGCTACGCCTCGCTCGACTACGAGCCCACCGGCGAGCAGGCGTCCAGCCTGGTGAAGGTCGACATCCTGCTGCACGGCGACAAGGTCGACGCGTTCTCCGCGATCACGCACAAGGACCAGGCGTACGCGTACGGTGTGCGGCTCGTCGCCAAGCTGCGCGAGCTGATCCCCCGGCAGGCCTTCGAGGTGCCCGTCCAGGCGGCCATCGGCTCCCGGGTCATCGCCCGCGAGACCATCCGCGCGATCCGCAAGGACGTGCTGGCCAAGTGCTACGGCGGTGACATCTCCCGTAAGCGGAAGCTGCTGGAGAAGCAGAAGGAAGGCAAGAAGCGGATGAAGATGGTGGGCTCTGTGGAGGTTCCGCAAGAGGCCTTCATCGCCGTCCTGTCCAGCGACGACAGCG
Source organism: Streptomyces sp. 142MFCol3.1 (assembly GCF_000424945.1). Classification (NCBI taxonomy): domain Bacteria; kingdom Bacillati; phylum Actinomycetota; class Actinomycetes; order Kitasatosporales; family Streptomycetaceae; genus Streptomyces; species Streptomyces sp. 142MFCol3.1. The sequence continues at coordinate 6,151 of NZ_AUKV01000016.1, read as the reverse complement.
GTGGTTCGGCCAAGGGCAAGAAGTAGCCACCTGTTACCCCCGGAAACTGGGGCACAATGCGGGCTCGTCGCGCTTCGGCGCGGCGAGCCCGTACGCGTGCGTAGCTTCGCTCTCTGTATGAAGTGACAGTCCGCCGCCTCTTACGCACTGGCCGGACGCGCTTTACTCTGATCTCTGCTCGATGGTTACTCGCGAGTTAAACAACAGCCGCAACCAGCCAGCCGCACAGCAGCAGTCGGCAGTCAGCAGCCAACAGTCGGTCGAGCCAAGACGCACGCACTGTCGCGGGCCCCGGAGGATGTCGTGAGCGACACACAGACCCTGATCGAGAACCGTCCGCCGTCCGTGGCGGCCCTCTTCCTGGAGCGCGTGGTGGCCACGCCGGACGCCGAGGCGTACCGCTACCCGGTGCCACCGGCGTCGGGTGAGGGCGCGGACGACTGGAAGTCGCTGAGCTGGGGGCAGGCCGCCGAGCGTGTCTTCGCCGTCGCGGCCGGTCTGATCGAACTGGGCGTCCAGCCGGAGCAGCGCGTCGCGCTGGCCTCCTCCACGCGGGTCGAGTGGATCCTCGCCGACCTGGGCATCCTGTGCGCGGGCGCGGCCACGACGACCATCTACCCGCAGACCAATGCCGAGGAGTCGGCGTTCATCCTCTCGGACTCCGGGAGCCGGGTCCTGATCGCGGAGGACGCCGCCCAGCTCGCCAAGGCTCAGGAGAAGCGTGCCGAACTGCCCGAGCTGACCCATGTGGTCGTCGTCGACGCGGCCGGGGTCGAGACCGGTGACGGGGTCCTCTCGCTCGCCGAGCTGGAGACGCGTGGCGCCGCGTACCTGGAGAAGAACCCCGATCTGATCAAGGAGCGCGTCGGCGCGATCACCGCCGACCAGCTCGCCACCCTGATCTACACCTCGGGCACCACGGGCCGCCCCAAGGGTGTCCGTCTGCCGCACGACAACTGGGCGTACATGGCGAAGGCCATCTCGGCGACCGGGCTGGTCGGCCAGGACGACGTGCAGTACCTGTGGCTCCCGCTCGCGCACGTCTTCGGCAAGGTGCTCACCTCCGGCCAGATCGAGGTCGGGCACGTCACCGCCGTCGACGGCCGCGTGGACAAGATCATCGAGAACCTGCCGGTCGTACAGCCGACCTACATGGCGGCCGTCCCGCGCATCTTCGAGAAGGTCTACAACGGGGTCGCGGCCAAGGCGCGGGCCGGTGGCGGAGCCAAGTACAAGATCTTCCAGTGGGCGTCCGAGGTCTCCCGCGAGTACGCGAAGGCCAGCCAGGACAACTTCCGCCGCACCGGCACCGCTTCCGTGCCCTTCGCGCTCGGCGCCAAGCACAAGGTGGCCGACGCGCTCGTCTTCGCCAAGATCCGTGAGGCGTTCGGCGGCAACCTGCGGGCCTGCGTCTCCGGTTCCGCGGCGCTCGCGCCCGAGATCGGCTACTTCTTCGCCGGTGCCGGCATCCACATCCTGGAGGGGTACGGCCTCACGGAATCCTCCGCCGCCTCCTTCGTGAACCCCGGCGAGGCGTACCGCACCGGCACGGTCGGCAAGCCGCTGCCCGGCACCGAGGTGCGCATCGCGGACGACGGCGAGATCCTGCTGCGCGGCCCCGGCATCATGGAGGGCTACCACGGACTGCCGGAGAAGACGGCCGAGGTCCTGGAGTCGGACGGCTGGTTCCACACGGGCGACATCGGCGAGCTGTCTCCCGACGGCTACCTGCGCATCACGGACCGCAAGAAGGACCTCATCAAGACGTCGGGCGGCAAGTACATCGCGCCCGCCGAGGTCGAGGGCCAGTTCAAGGCCGTCTGCCCGTACGTCTCCAACATCCTCGTCCACGGCGCGGACCGGAACTTCTGCACCGCGCTCATCGCCCTGGACGAGCCGTCCATCCTGGAGTGGGCGAAGGAGAACGGCCTGGACGGCAAGTCCTACGCCGAGATCGTGGCGGCGCCCGCCACCGTCGCTCTCGTCGAGGGCTACGTCAAGGAGCTCAACGAGGGCCTCCAGCGCTGGCAGACCATCAAGAAGTTCCGGCTGCTGCCCCGCGACCTCGACGTCGAGCACGGCGAGATCACTCCCAGCCTCAAGCTCAAGCGCCCGGTCGTCGAGCGCGAGTACAAGCACCTGATCGACGAGATGTACGCGGGCACGCGCGAGGCGTAGTCCCGCCCGGCTCGGTACGGGGGCTCCGCCGCACTGCGGAGCCCCCGTACCGTCGCCGTACCGCGCGGATGCCTGGCCGGCGGTGGACGCCCGGTGCCCGCCGTCCGCGTCATATCCCCCGTCGCCGGCGTATCGCCCGGACCAGGTCCTGCAACTGCCGTACCTGGTCGCGCAGTTCGGGTACGTCCTGGTGGTCGCCGGCGGCCATGTGGCGTTCGATGCTCCGCAGACGGTCGGCGAGGTCGTCGAACTGTTCCTGTTCGTGCGCGAGCATGCGTTCCAGTTGCTGGTTCTTGCGGTGCAGGTCGAGGAAGACACTGACCTTGGCCCGCAGGACCCAGGGGTCGAAGGGCTTGGTCAGATAGTCGGCGGCTCCGGTCGCGTATCCGCGGAAGGCATAGCCCGCGTCGGCGTCGGTGCCGGTCAGGAAGATGATCGGTACGTCCTTGGTCTGGTCGAGCCGCTTGATGTTCGCGGCGGTCTCGAAGCCGTCCATGCCCGGCATCCGGATGTCGAGCAGGACGACGGCGAACCGCTGCCGCAGCAGTGCCTTCATCGCCTCCTCGCCGGAACGCGCGCGTACCAGCGGCTCGTTGAGGGACCCCAGGACGGCCTCCAGCGCGATCAGGTTGTCCTCCATGTCGTCGACGAGGAGGATGCTGGCGCGCTCGCCGGTCGTTGCCTCAGCGCTCATGGTGACGGTGCCTCACTCGGTCGTCGGCGGGACGGCGGGCTCACCCCGGGGGCCCGGAGCCGGCGCGACGGCACCGCCCGCGGCGTCCTCGACCCGGGTGCGCGCGCTCTCCCGGGCGTCCGTGACCTCCGGTTTCTCCGTGCTCGGCGGCCGGGCCCCGCCCTCCGGGGAGCCGGCCGGCTCCAGGGCCGCCGCGTCCATGCTCCGGGCGCCCGTGTCGCTGCCCTCCGGGTCGAGGAGGGCGCAGACGACGGTGAGGAGCCGGTCGACGTCCACCGGCTTCGGCACGTAGTCGTTGGCGCCCCGCGCGATGGACTTCTCGCGGTCGCCGGGCATCGCCTTCGCGGTCAGCGCGACGATGGGCAGGCCCGTCCAGCGGGGGGTGCGGCGGATCGCGGAGATCGTCTCGTAGCCGTCCATCTCCGGCATCATGATGTCCATCAGGACGAGTTCGACGTCGGGGTTGCGTTCCAGGGTCTCGATGCCCTCCCGGCCGTTCTCCGCGTACAGGACCGGCATGCCGACGCGGCCCAGGACATGGGTGAGCGCGAAGACGTTGCGGATGTCGTCGTCCACGATCAGCACGCGCCGCCCGGGCAGCACCTGGCCCGCCCGGCCGGACTTCCAGGCCTCCAGCTTCGTGGGCGCCGGCCAGGTGTCGTCCGTGTCGTGGGCGGGGTACGGCTCGCTGGACAGCTGCTCGGGCACCGGCACCGGCCGGTCCTCGGGCACGGGACCGGTCGCCGTGTGTCCGGGGCTCACGACGGGGACGTACAGCGTGAAGGTGGACCCCGTGCCCGGCTTGCTCTCGGCGATGATCCGGCCGCCGAGCAGGCCCGCGATCTCCCGGCTGATGGACAGGCCCAGACCCGTGCCGCCGTATTTGCGGTTGGTGGTGCCGTCGGCCTGCTGGAACGCCTCGAAGATCACCGGGAGTTTCTCCGCGGCGATGCCGATGCCGGTGTCGGACACCGCGAAGGCGATCACGTCGTCGCTGTGCTCGCGGGTGAAGATGTGCCCCACATCCTTGAGGCGGCTGACGCGCAGTTCGACCCGGCCGGTCGCGGTGAACTTGATCGCGTTGGAGAGCAGGTTGCGCAGGATCTGCTGGAGCCGCTGTTCGTCGGAGTACATCTCGCGCGGTACGTCCTCGCCGACCGTCACCTCGAAGGCGAGCCCCCGGTCGAGGGTGAGCGGGCGGAAGGTCGCGTGGACGTAGTCGAGCAGCTTGATGAGGGGCAGCTTCTTGGGCCGTACGTCCATGCGGCCGGCCTCGATCTTCGACAGGTCGAGGATGTCGTTGATGAGCTGGAGCAGGTCGGACCCGGAACGGTGGATCGTGGTCGCGAACTGCACCTCCTGGTCGGAGAGATGTCCGTCGGGGTTGTCGGACAGCAGCCGCGCCAGGATGAGCAGCGAGTTGAGCGGGGTGCGCAGCTCGTGCGACATGTTCGCCAGGAACTCGGACTTGTACTGCGAACTCGTCGCGAGCAGCGCGGCCTTCTCCTCCAGCTCCGCGTTCGAACGCTGCAACTCGGCCTGCTGGGACTGGAGTTCGTCCGAGCGGTCCTGCAGCTGTACGGCCAGCCGCTGGGACTCGCCGAGCAGCGACTCGGTGCGCGAGTTGGCGATGATGGTGTTGATGGCGACGCCGATGGTGTTCACGAACTGGTCGAAGAAGGCCAGGTGGACGTCGGAGAAGCGGGAGAAGGACGCCAGCTCGATCACGCCGAGCAGCGTGTCCTCGAACAGGATCGGGATGATGACGACGCTGGCGGGAGCGGCCTCCCCCAGACCGCTGTTGATCTTGATGTAGTCCGGTGGGGCCTCCTCCACCAGGATCCGCTTCTTCTCGCGCGCAGCCTGCCGTACGAGCCCGTGCACGGGCATGCCGCCCGTGTCGACGGTCGCGCCCTGCGCCGAGCCGTAGCCGGCGATGAAGGCGAGTCCCTTGGCCGGGACGGCCGTGCGCAGCGAGGTCCCGTCCTCCTCCGGATCGGCGAGGAAGAAGGCGCCGTACTGCGCGTTCACCAGGGGGGTCAGCTCGCGCAGGATCAGGTCCGCCACCTCCATCAGGTCGCGGTGGCCCTGCATCAGTGCGGCGAGGCGGGCGAGGTTGGACTCCAGCCAGTCCTTCGCACGCGTGGTCTCGCGCAGGTTGGCCACCATCAGATTGATGTTGTCCTTGAGCTCGGCGACCTCGCCCCTTGTCTCCACGGTGATGGAGCGGGACATGTCGCCCTGGGCGACCGCGGACGCCACCTCGGCGATGGCACGGACCTGGGTGGTGAGGTTGGAGGCGAGCTCGTTCACGTTCGTCGTGAGGCGCTTCCAGGTGCCGTACACGCCCTCCACCCGGGCCTGGCCGCCGAGTTGGCCCTCGGAGCCCACCTCGCGGGCGACGCGGGTGACCTCCGAGGAGAAGGACGAGAGGGTGTCGACCATCGTGTTGATGGTCGTCTTCAGTTCGAGGATCTCGCCGCGGGCGTCCACGTCGATCTTCTTCGAGAGGTCGCCCTGGGCGACCGCGGTGGCGACCTGGGCGATGTTGCGGACCTGTGAGGTCAGGTTGTCGGCCATGTAGTTGACGTTGTCGGTCAGGTCCCGCCAGACGCCGGACACGCCGAGCACCTGGGCGCGACCGCCGAGCCGCCCGTCGGTGCCGACCTCGCGGGCGACGCGGGTGACCTCGTCGGCGAAGGCGCGCAGCTGCTCCACCATCGTGTTGACGGTGTCCTTCAGCTCCAGGATCTCGCCACGCGCGTCGACGGTGATCTTCTTGGACAGGTCGCCGTTGGCGACTGCCGTGGTCACCTGGGCGATGTTGCGGACCTGCGAAGTCAGGTTCAGCGCCATGAAGTTGACGTTGTCGGTGAGGTCCTTCCAGACCCCGGAGACGCCCCGGACCTGCGCCTGGCCGCCGAGGTTGCCTTCCGTGCCGACCTCGCGGGCGACGCGGGTGACCTCGTCGGCGAAGGCGGAGAGCTGGTCGACCATCGTGTTGATCGTCGACTTCAGCTCCAGGATCTCGCCCTTCGCCTCCACCGTGATCTTCTTGCCGAGGTCGCCCTGGGCCACGGCCGTGGAGACGAGGGCGATGTTGCGGACCTGCGAGGTCAGGTTGTCCGCCATGAAGTTGACGTTGTCGGTGAGGTCCTTCCAGACCCCGGAGACGCCCCGGACCTGGGCACGGCCGCCGAGGTTGCCCTCGGTGCCGACCTCGCGGGCGACGCGGGTGACCTCGTCGGCGAAGGCGGAGAGCTGGTCGACCATCGTGTT